>JBPCTQ010000040.1:0-23985 GCA_051011595.1 Acidimicrobiales bacterium | reverse complement strand
CCGTGGCCGATGCCATCCGGTCCTTCCTGGCCGACATCTGACCCCCCCCAGGGGAGGCCAAAACGTCTCGACCGGCCGGAGACGCTTCATCCGGCCGGTCGATGTTCTGTGGATGCCCGGGCCCGTGGGCCCCGGCACGATCAGGGAGCGAGGGCGAAGAATTCGTCCCAGGTGTAGAAACCGGGGGCGACCACCCCGGCGCAGCTGCTCCAGGTGTCGAGGTCGCTGGGAGCCGACACGGTGATCGACACGCCATCGATCTGGTTCTCGCCACCGGGTACACAGACATCGTTGCCCGGCCCACCGGTGATCCGGTCGATGCCGAACCCACCACGGAGGAAGTCGTCGCCGGGACCACCCGTGACCTTGTCGGGTCCACCGTCGCCGTAGATCAGGTCGTTGCCGTTCTCGCCGCGGAGATCATCGGCGCCAGTGGTGCCGAACAGGCTGTCGTTGCCGACGCCCCCTCGTACGATGCCGCCGCCGACGAAACGATCGTTGCCTGCACCGAGGAACACCCGGTTGTCGCCCGGGTTGTCGACGATGTCGTCGTTGCCGTCACCGCCGGAGATGCGGTCGTCGCCCGGATCGATGAAGTAGATGGTGCCGATGGAGTCGTTGCCGTCGTTGCCTTCGAGCAGATCGTCACCCAGGCCACCTTCGATGACGTCGTCTCCCGCGCCACCCCGCACATGGTCCTCGGATTCGGTGTCGACCACTCGCATGGCGGCGCGGGCGTCGGCGCTGGAGGGCAGTTCCTCGGGCTGGACCAAGGCGTAGAGCTCGTCGTTGCCGTTGCCGCCGAAGACCCGGTCGCTGCCGGCCTCGCCCTCCATGAAGTCGCTGCCGCCGTTGCCGACCAACACGTCGTCGCCGTTGCCGCCTTCGATTCGATCCTCGGCCGGTCCGCCCCGAGCAACGTCGTCGCCATCACCGGCGAGCAGGACATCGAGCCCCAGCCCGCCCCTGATGTTGTCGTTCTCACTGCCGCCCCGAACCACGTCGTCGCCCGATCCGCCGAACACGACGTCGTCGCCGGCACCGCCGAGAATGGTGTCGTCACCGGCGTTGCCCGCCAGCTTGTCGCCGTCGGCCACCCCGGCCAGGGTGTCGTCGCCGTCGCCACCGTTGATCTCGTCGGCACCGTCGTCGCCGAACACCGTGTCGTTGCCGGCACCGGCGAAGGCGAGATCGTCACCCGATCCCAGACAGATGACGTCGTCGCCACCGCGCCCGTTGACCCGGTCGTTGCCCGACCCGGCGTAGATCACGTCGGGGCCGTTGGTGCCGTTGAGGACGTCGTCGCCCGACGTTCCCTCGATGGTGGCGGGCAGACCGTCGCACATTTCGACGGCTGCGGCCGGGCTGGCCGAGACCACGAGCAGTCCGGCCACGAGGGCGAAGAGGGCGAGAATACGTCGGGGCATAACCAATCCTTGTCTAGCTGACCCAGCGAGTATGGCGCATAAACCACGCAACGCGCTAGAGCGCCCGCACACAGTGAGTCCTTCGACCCATACCGACGCCGGCTGGTTGTACCCCCGAACCCGTGGGTGACACGATGGCCCCATGGCCCGCGTCACCCATGTTCACCACCTGGCGGCCAGCACGGCGAACATGCGGGAGATGATCGAGTTCTGCACCCAGGTTCTGGGTATGGAGCTCACCGGACTGTTCGACATGCACGGTGTGCCGGGCGGAACCCACTGTTTCCTCCGCCTCAACGACCGGTCGGCCATGTCGTTCGTGTTCTTGCCGGCCATGGCCGACATCGACGAGCAACTCGGGGTCACCCACGCCGCCCACGGTGCCGACACCAGTGCCCCCGGCACGATGCAGCACCTGGCGTTCGGCGTCGACAGCCTCGACGACCTCACCAGCATGCGCGACCGCATCCGCCGGCACGGCTATCAGGTCAACGGGCCCATCGATCACGGGTTCTGTCGTTCGATCTACTTCCGCGGACCCGAGGGGATGGTGCTCGAGGTCTCGGCCTGGGTGACCGAGATCGATCCCGACCATTGGGTTGACCCCGCCGTGGCCGCCCGTTGCGGCATCGACCAGGGCGACCTCGACCGCTTCCGTGCACCGCCCGACCCCGACCCGGGTGTTTCCGGCGTGGCTCAACCGGCACCCGATGCCGACAAACCCCATCTGCGCTACCCGCCCGAGATCCTCGACGCGCTGAACTCCATGACCGACGAAGAGGTCACCGCGGCGATGAGCTTCAGCGAGCCGCCGATTCCCTGAGGCGAGGTTTCAGCCCGCGGTCTCGCCCGCGATGCGCTCGTGGTGACGGATCACTTCGTCGAAGATGAACCGTTGGAACTTGGCCGAGAACTCGGGGTCGAGGTTGGCCGACTCGGCCAGGGACCGCAGGCGCGCCAACTGCTCGGCCTCCCGATCGGGGTCAGCCGGCGGAAGACCGGCCCGCGCCTTGTAGGCGCCGACCTGCTGGGTGATCTTGAACCGCTCGGCCAGCAGGAACACCAGCGCGGCATCGATGTTGTCGATGCTCTCCCGATACTGGTGCAGGACTTCATCGGTCACCGGTGACCCCTTTCGTTGGGGCGCACGCTACCGGACCGGCCCGCCGGCGCGACCCGGTCAGGGCGACACCAGGCGGTCGATGAACGCCGCCGTCTGCTCGGCGATCGGCGTCCAGTCGAACGCCGGGCGCAACGCGCCGGCACCAGCTGACGCCTCGGCCAGATCGTCGGCCGAGAGCCCATCGAGCAGTGCGGCCAGGTCCTCGGCGGTGGACCCGTAGTAGAGGCCGGCATTTCCCAGCGTCTCGCGGAGCACCTCCCAATCCGAACAGATGGCCGCCTTGTCGAAGCCGATCACGTCGAACAAGGTGCCGGTCATCAACATGCCGGTGTCGTCGGCCTCGAACGGCAGCACCAGAGCATCGAGGGCCGCCACCCGAACCCCGTACTCGTCGTCGCTCACGTGTGTCCACGGGAACACCACGATGCGATCGTCGTCGGGGACCTGCTCGTCCACCTTCGAGAAGAGCACCAGCTGTATGTCGTCACGGCGGCACTGATGGAAACCATCGATCACCAGTTGCACGTTCTTGTCGAGGCGGGGCGCACCGATGACGCCGATCCGGATGGCGGCGTCGGGCAGGCCGAGCCTGGTCGACGCCTCGCTCCGACTGGGGAGGGTGCCGTGTCGGTCGGCCCAGTGCCCATGGGCGATGACCTCGTGGCGGGTATGGGCGCCGTACTCGTAGGTGGCCTGGGCCCGGTCCTTCCCCCACTGTGTGTGGTGGATGACCCCGTCGGCCGCCGCTGCCCACAACCGGTAACTCTCCACCGCGCCCTCGTCGCGGAACATGTGCGGCATCAGGTTGTGCATGGTCCACAGGATCCGGGTGTCGGCTTCCTGGAACTGGCGGATCACTGCGGCCGTGCGCTCCGGGTCGACGCCCGAATACCACTCGGGCCAGTGCATGTGCAGCACGTCGATGTCGTAAGCACCCCAGATGTCGTCGATCGGCGCCAGGCCGTGGAGGATACGGTCCCGCACCGGCCCGAACAGTGCGGATGGGTATGAGTGGTCGCCTGCGGTGCCGCCGACGCGGATCTTCGGCGTGAGTCGCCACTGGACGTGCATTTCGGGTGCGGGCTCGGCGTCGAACTCGTGCACCCTCGTGGGGGCACCCCAGAAGCTCCACCACTCGGCCACACCGGACACGTGGGCCGATCGCACCGGGGAGACGTCGGTGGTGCCCAGACCGACCGCCTCCACCCGGTAGGGCCGATCGGCTCGTTCGGGCAGGGCCCAGGCCACCGCCTTCACGGTCTCGGCGCCGCGCTCGATCGACAACGACTCGTCGATGACCAGCGTTCGCCCCTCGACGGTGAACCGGGCCGTTCGGCTCCCACTGGGAGCGTCGTCGGGAGCCGTCAGTTGCCCGGGCTCACCGAGTGTGTCCTGACCGAGCACCAATTGGCCGTCGGTGTGTTCGAGCTGCACCGGGGCGGCCTGGAAGTAGCGCTGCTTGTTGTTGTGATGCACAACCGGCTCGAACGCCACCGGGCCATCGGTGGGGGGCTCCCACAGACCCGGCGAGCGCAGGCCCGCGCTGTAACCGGGGATGTAGCCCCCGACCCCGGGAACCACGAACTGCAGGTTTCGTCGCCGAAATGACCAGACCCCGCGGGGACGTTCATCGTCGAAACGCACCAACGAGTCGGTGTCGGCGAAGGCCGATGCCACCGGACCGACCTCGACCTCGGGTCGGCGCCGCAGTTCGTGGGCGGCCTGCAGCAACTTGCCGGTGATGTCGAGGGTCATCTGCAGGCGGCGGGCCGGCCCCCGGTAGAACATGGTGGCCCGCTCGACGTGGCTGTCGAGCACCCCCCGCCTGAACCAGCCGGTCAGCACCCCGGCGGCGTGTGCGGCGCGGGCCAGCCAACCGGGTTCGTCGTCGGTGAGCTCTCGCCCGATCGCCACCGAACCGAGCTCGACCGACATGGCCAGTCCCAGGGCCCCGATCGATCTACCCCACACGATCGCACCGCCCGGTTGGGCCAGCCGGGCGGCATCGTCGATCACTCGCCGGAAGCCGGCCCGCCAGACCCCGCCGAGTTCCTCGGCCAGAGGTTCGGCGAACAAGAACATGTCCGGGGTGTAGATGTCGAACTGCCCGCGATCGTCGCCGGCATCGTCGATCCACCCGTGGTCGGCCGTCGCCAACAGCTCGGCCGAACGGGCCAGGACCTTCTGGTAGAACGCTTCGTCCTCCACCAACCCGAGGGCCCGCCGGCCGTATTCGGCTCGGGCCAACACGATGGCGAAGTTGTTGGGCAACAGCCCGTCGTCGAAAGCACCCTCGAAGTCCGAGGAGTCGACGGCCACGGCCAGATTGGCTCGTTCGGCCTCGGTCCACGGGGCCAGGTGAGCATTCCCGGCGAAGCCACCGAGCCGCCCGAGGGTCTCCGACGCCCGATAGCTGTAGAAGGTGTTGGTGCCGGGACCGTCGATGGTGCGCAGCACCTCCAAGATGGTGGCCAGTACGCCCTGGCCGGCGACGGTGTCGACACCGCCCTCGAACAACAACCCCAGTGTGTAGGCCAGGTCGGCGGCCACGTCGGGGCCCACCGGATGGCCACCGAAGGTGGCGGGCAGCGCCAGATCCGGTGCGTAGTGCGCCTCGAGCTCGGCCAGGACCAACTCGACATCGGCCGCCAGTTGGTCGGCCAGCTCGCCGGCGCTGGACGGCCATGCCCGCGCCATCAGGAGTCGGAGCGCTCGATGGCCCGTTCGTCCGTGCCCAGGTAGCTGGCCACCACAGCAGGGTCGTTGCGAACTGTGTCGGGATCTCCCTCGGAGATCACCTGACCGGCCTCGAGGCAGTAGACCCGGTCGGACAGGCTCATGATGAGTGGCATGTCGTGCTCGATGATCAACATGCTGGCGTCGAGCTCGTCGCGGATGCGCAACATCAGCGGACCGAACGCCTCGGTCTCGCGTTGGGCCACGCCGGCCGTGGGTTCGTCGAGACACAACACCCGCGCGTCGAGCGCCAGCAGACCGGCCAGCTCGACGATCCGCCGAGTACCCGTGGACAGATCGGAGATGTAGGTGTCGGAGTAGCGGCCCAGTCCGAGGAAGTCGATCAGCTCGGAGGCTTCGGTGCGGCGCCGTCGCTCGCGGGTGAACGTGTGGGGCAAGAAGAGGGCCGTCGACACGACGCCGCTGCGACCGCGGCCCTCGAGCGCCACCTGCACTGTTTCGCTCACGGTGAGCTCGGGGAACAACAAGGCGGCCTGGAAGGTGCGGCCCAGACCCAGACGAGAGCGGGCTTCGGGCCGCAAGCCGGAGACATCCTCGCCCATGAGCTGAACTTTGCCGGTGGAGGAGACGTAGCCCCCCACCGCGTTCATCAGGGTCGACTTCCCCGCTCCGTTGGTGCCGATGAGGCCCACCACCTCACCGCCGCGTACTTCGATCTCGGCACTGTTGACGGCATGGTTGCCACCGAAGCGCACGTCGAGGTTGCGGGCCTCCAGCGCCACCTCGGGCAGCGGTGGGCGCTCGCCGGAACCGCGTATGGACGAGGGTGGCTCGCTCATCGTCTTGTGGGGGTCTTCGGGGATCCGAGCCTCGAGCCAGCGCATCCAGGCGTCGCGGGCCGAGTAGTAGATCTGCACGAAGCCGCCGGGGAAGTACAACAACAACACCAGCAGACCGATGCTCGAGGTCACCAGGGGGACGACCTCGTTGTCAGGGAAGAAGGCCGGTAGGCCCTGCACCCACACCGCGCCGATGACCGGGCCCACAACCGAACCCAGCCCGCCGATCACGACCATCGCCACCAGCCGTAGTGAGTCCTCGGTGAGGAAGAACCGCTCGGTGAAGGGGATGTTGCGGACCAGCCCGCCGAGCACCGCCCCGCCGAGCCCGGCGATCCCCCCGGCCATGGCAAAGGCCATCAGCTTGGTTCGGACCGGGGCCACCGTGTAGGCGGCCGCCGAATCGGGGTTGTCGCGTACGGCGATGATGTTGCGCCCCACCCCGCTCTTGCGTAGCCGGGACAACACGGCCAACACGAGCATGAGGATGGCCAGCGAGAAGAAGTAGTACGACCGCTGACTGGTGAGATCGATGCCGAAGAACTGACCCCGGTCGAACGGCACACTCTGGCTGTTGCCGTCGGAGAACACCGGTCGCCGATAGAGGTACTGCTGGGCGGCCAGACCGAACGCGAAGGTGGTGACGGCCAGCATCAGACCGCGCACCCGTAGCCCACCGATACCGATGAGCGCGGCCACCGCCGCGGTGAACAAGGGAACGAGGAAGATGGCCAGCACGAAGGGAATCGGTTTGAACTGCTCCTGGATGAGACGGGTGTCGCCCCAGCCGATGTCGAGCTCGACACCACGAGTGAGCGCGGCCGCACCCAACGCACCGAGGCCGGCGAACGCCATCTGACCGAGTGACAGCTGTCCCGACCAACCGGTGATGACGGTCACCGAGGCGGCACAGATCGCGAAACAGACGATGGATGCGTACAGGAAGTGTCTCGACGGGGTGTCGACGACCAGTGGGCCGATGATGGCGATACCCAGCGCAATGGCACCGAACAAGCCGACGGTGGCGGTGTTCACCCCCCGGAGCCGAGCCGGGATGGCCCGGATCTTGGGCGCGAACGAGAACGATGACTGGGTGCTCTCGGTGTCGGACCGGCTCTGCCAGAACACCGCGATCAGCACCGCGATGAACAACACGAAGTCGACCAGACCGGACTCGCTCAAGAAGTTGAAACGCAGCAGGGCCTGGATGATGCCGACCGCGATGCCCGCGGCCAGGGCCCCGGTGAACGACCGCATGCCGCCGATGACCGCGGCGGCCAGGGCTCGCACCATGGTGTTGGGGCCGATGTTCTGGAAGGTGGCGGCCGAGGTCGACCCGCTCAGCTGCGAGAGCATGATCATCGAGATGGTGGACAAGAAGCCGGCAATGCTCCAGATCAGCATCGAGACCACACGGGGGCTGATACCCGACAAGCGGGCCAGGTCGGAGTTGTCGGCGGCCGCCTGCACCGTCTGGCCCACCGTGGTGCGGTACAGGAACCACGAGAGCCCGATGGCCAACAGGGGCACCAGGATCAGCACCACCAGCTCCGAACCGGTGACGTCGATGCCACTTCCGAGCACGTCTTCCCACTCAGAACCGATGAATCGCGGGTACTTCTGACCTGGGTCGACGTCGAGATCGGGATAGGCGAAGACGATGGCCAGCGACAGCTGGGCGATACCGATGGTGGCCACCAACAAGATGACGCGCGGCGAATTGAACAACCGGCGGATCACGGCCACGTCGATGATCAGGCCGTAGAGCGTGCCCACCAACAAGGCGATGACGATGGCGATCCAGAACGGGAAGCTCCAGTTGAAGATCATCAGGGCGAAGAGCACCGCGCCCGGTAGACCCATGTTGCCGACGGCGAAGTTGATGACCCGGGTCGACCGGTAGATCAACACGATGCCCAGCGCCAACAGCCCGTAGACCAGACCGAAGACGACGCCGTCGTAGATCAGCTGGTTGGTGAACCAGGTGGCCAGAACCATCAGCCGCCCTCGTCACCGAGGAACACGGCGCGGGCCAGGTCGTCTCGTTCGGCCAGCTCCTGGGCGTCGCCTTCGAAGCGCACACGCCCCTTCTCGAGGAACACGGCCCGGTCAGAGATGGCGAGCGCCACGTTCAGCGACTGCTCCACGATGATGATGGTGAGGTCCTCGGCCCGCAGCCGCTCGACCACACCGAGCAGCTCCTCGACGACGATGGGTGCCAGGCCGAGCGACAGCTCGTCGATGATGAGCACCTCGGGGTCGTGCAACAGGGTGGCGGCCAGCGCCAGCATCTGCTGCTGTCCGCCCGACAGGGACCCGGCTCGCTGGTTGCGTCGTTCGCGCAGGTCGGGGAACAGGTCGTAGACCCGTTCGATGCGCCGCTCCACGTCGGCTTTGTCCTTGCGGTACGGGAAGGCCGCCATCACCAGGTTCTGGCGGATGCTCATGGTGTCGAACACCCCCTTGCCGCCGAGCAGCAGGTGCACACCCATACGGTTGCGTTGTTCGGGCGACGCGAAGGTGATGTTGCGGCCGTTGAGCCGCACCACACCCCGCTCGGGTGTACTGAGTCCCGAGATGACCCGCAGGATGGTGGACTTGCCGGCGCCGTTGGTTCCCAACAAGGCCAGGACCTCGCCCGGGCGCACCTCGAAGTCGACGTCGAAGAGCACCTGGACGTTGCCGTAGCTGAAGTCGATGTTGTTGACCTGGATGGTGGGGATGGAGTCCGGGTCACTGCGCTGGCGTTCGTGCTCCTCCTGTTCTTCCTGGAGTTCGGACACCACGAGAGACAGGTCGTTGCGGATGAACCGTGATCCCCGGATCACGGTGATTCCGCCGATGAGCATGGCCGGCACGGCGAGCATCGCCGCGAAGCGGGGGCTCCAGGTGTTGGAGGCCCACGCCGCGATGAGGCCACCACCCACCGCGCCGATGAAGAAGATGTACATGGTCGCCATGGCCGAGCCGAGCCCCCGCAACCGGTACGGAACCACGGCCTGGATGACGGGGCCCACCATGGCGAAGGCCGACCCGGCCAGCAGAGCGTTGAGGGCGTTGAACACGCCGAACATGAGCACCGAGGCCGGCACCTCGTACCCGCCTGGCAACACCAGAGCGGTGTTCTCCAACATGTTGGGCGCCAGGTAGTACTGGGCCGGCACCAGAATGGCCGACGGCAACAACAAGAACCCGATGGTGGCCAGCGCCCGACTGGGCGCCCGGCGATAGAGCCGGTCGAAGTATCGGCCCACGAACGGCACAACGAGGATGGTGGGAATGGCAGTTGCGGTTGCGAGCCAACCCCGCTGCAGGTTGGTGAGGCCGAACTCATCCTCGAGGAACAGATTGGCCAACACCGCGCCGGTGAAAAGGCTGAAACCCATGGCCGAGAAGGCGACGATCACCGACCGCAGTGTGTTGATCTTCCAGAGGCGGGCGAAGGCGGCTTCGATGGCCACTGGTGCCGGCTCGGCATCGTCGAGCACCTCACCGACCACATCCTGCTTCTCCCATTGGCCGCGGGGTGGTTCCTTGAGGAAGAAGGCGAAGATGGCGAAGGCGGTGACCGGCAGTCCGAGGATGAGGAAGGCGTAGCGCCAGCCGTCCTCACCGAAGGCGAAGGCGATGGTGCCGGCCAGGGCGGGACTGGCCGCACCGATGAACCGCCCGACCATCGCATTGGTTGCGTTGATTCGACCTCGGACCCCGATGGGGTAGGTGTCAGCGATGAGGCTGCCGTGGACCGGGATGGTGTTGGATTTGGCCACCCCGACACCGAAACGGGCCCAGAACAGCATGAAGGCGTTCACGGCGAGGCCCGACATGAACACCATGGCACCGAAGATGGCGCTGGCCGTGCCGATGATGGGTGGGCGCTTGTAGCGATCGGCCAGCCAGCCCATGGGCATGGCCCCGAGGACCACGAAGGCGAACGAGGCCGACACGATGAAGGTGATGACACCGTCGGACACACCGAAGGTGTCGCGGATGTCGGGCGCCAACACACTCATGGTGGCGCCCTCGAGCTCGTCGAGGCTGTTCAGCACCAGCAACACGAGGAACGTCCGGACGCCGCCCTTGGCCAGACCCTCCTTCAGGGTCATCTCCTCGCTGCCGACCCCAGGCAACATGTCGTCGGCGAAGATGATGCCCTCGTCGCGCTCGGCCTGAGCGGCAAGCCTGGCTGCTTCTTCGTCGAGCATGGTGGCCGTCAAAGACGCGGCCGACGACTGCTCATTCCCCCCGGAATCCGACATCGCCGCCGACACTACCCGCACCGGGGCGGTCCTGGCCAAGTAAGTGGGCAGGCTTATGTGCTTGCCACACGCGCCCAATACCCTCGGACCAATGCGAGGCATCCTGGCCCACGGCACCCACGTCCCCTTCCGCCGACTCGAGCGGAGCTCGATCGCCGACTTCTTCGGATCCGAGGGCGGTCCGGGCACACGGGCGGTGGCCTCCTTCGACGAGGACACCACGTCCATGGGTGCCGAGGCGGCCCGGGTCGCAGCCCGCGGCAGTGCGACCACCCCCGACCAGGTGTGGTTCGCCACCACCGACCCCGCCTACCTCGACCGCACCAACGCCACCGCCATTCACGCCGTGTTGCGGCTACCGGGAAGCAGCGCCGCCGTCGACATGTTGGGTTCACAACGCAGCGGAGTGGCTGCCCTGCGCACGGCGCTCGACGGCAGCGGCACCACCCTGGTGGTCACCAGCGACATCCGTATGGCCAACCCCACCGGCGCCGAGGAGGCCGGCGGCGGCGACGGGGCCGCGGCGATCATGGTGGGCGACGGCGACGACTCCGAGGTGTTGGCCACCCTCGTCGGGTCCGGAGTGGCCACGGCCGAGTTCGTCGATCGCTGGCGGAATCCGGGGCAGACCCGCTCCAAGGGCTGGGACGACCGCTTCAGCGAGATGCAGTACCTGCCGCTCGCCGACCAGGCATGGAAAGCGGCCTTGGCCGATGCCGACCTGACCCCGGACGACCTCGATGTGGCCCTGGTCACCGGCCTGCATCCCCGGTCGGTCAAACGAGCGGCCGGGGCCCTCGGGGTGGCCCATGTGGCCCCCGACCTCACCGATGCCATCGGCAACACCGGCGCGGCCCATCCGGCCGTGCTGCTGAGTGCGGCGCTCGATACGGCCGAACCCGATCAGACCATCGCCCTGGTGGTGCTCGCCGACGGGGCCGAGGTGCTGTTGTTCCGTACCGGCGCTGCGGTCGGATCCCGTCGTCCGACTCGCACGGTGGCCACCCAGATCGACAACGGTGGCCCGGTCAGTTACGCCAAGTTCCTCTCCTGGCGGGGCATGGTCGTGCCCGAACCGCCCCGCCGGCCCTCGCCCGATCGACCGTCGTCGTCGGCCGCAGCCCGCAACGATGACTGGAAGTTCGGGTTCGTCGGCAGCCAGGACCGACAGAGTGGCGCCATCCACATGCCCCCGGCACGAGCCTCCATATCCGACGGAAGCGTCGACGACATGGAACCCATCGCGATGGCCGACGCGGTCGGCACGGTGGTCACCTACACCATCGACAAGCTGGCCTATTCGGTCAATCCACCCATCGTGTTCGCGGTGGTCGATTTCGACGGTGGCGGCCGCATGCCCATCGAGCTCACCGACGTCGATCCCGACGATGTGGCCATCGGCGACCGGGTGGAGATGACGTTTCGTCGTTTGTTCGTGGCCGATGGCATCAGCAACTACTTCTGGAAAGGCCGCCCCGTCCGCGGGTCGTAGAGGGAAACAGCATGGGTTCACACGGCATCAAGGATCAGGTGGCCATCATCGGAATGGGCTGCGTTCCGTTCAAGGAGCATTGGGACAGCTCCGCCGACGATCTGGTGGTGGACGCCGCCCAGCTCACCTATGCGTCGGCCGGTGTCCAGCAGTCCGACATCGACGCGTTCTGGGTCGGCACAGCCCAGTCGGGGATGTCCGGGCTCACCCTCTCGGCGGCGCTCAAGGTGGAGGGCAAACCGGTGACACGCGTCGAGAACTTCTGCGCCACCGGTTCCGAAGCGCTGCGCCAGGCGTGTTACGCGGTGGCCAGCGGGGCCTACGACGTGGCCATGGCCCTGGGCGTCGAGAAGGTCAAGGATTCCGGTTATCAGGGCCTCAACGCGTTCCCCATTCCCAATGACGGCACCAAACGCAACCTGACGGCCGCCGCCATGTTCGCCTTGTTGTTGCCGGCCTATGCCGACGCTTACGGCGTCGACGAGGACGAGGTCCGTCTGGCTGCGGCCACCATTGCCGAGAAGAACCACTACAACGGCGCCCGCAATCCCCTGGCCCAGTTCCGGCGGGAGACCTCGGCCGAGGCGATCTGTCAGATGGCCGCGGTGGCCGGACGACTCAGCGTGTTCGACTGCGCCGGTGTCGCCGACGGTGCAGCCGGCGCCATCGTGGTGCGGGCCGACGAGGCCCACAAGTACTGCGACAACCCGTTGTACGTGAAGGCGCTGTCATTCGTGTCCGGGACCGGCGGCGGGGTCATCGACCCGGAGTTCTCGTTCACCACCCTGCCCGAATGCCAGATGGCCGCCGAAGACGCCTACCGGCAGGCCGGTGTGACGGACCCTCGAGCCGAGATCGCCATGGCCGAGGTGCACGACTGCTTCACCATCACCGAACTGGTGCTCATGGAAGACCTCGGCTTCGCCGATCGGGGCACCGCCTGGCGCGAGGTGCTCGACGGCACCTACCGGCTCGACGGTGCCCTCCCGATCAACCCCGATGGAGGGCTCAAGGCGTTCGGTCACCCGGTGGGAGCGTCAGGGCTCCGCATGCACTACGAATGCTGGCTCCAGCTGCGGGGCGAGGCCGGCGACGACCGCCAGATCGACACCGATCGCACGCTGGGCCTGGTCCACAACCTCGGGGGGTACCCCGGCGAGATGGTGTCGTTCGTGAGCATCCTGGGCACCGAGTTGGGCTGACCGGCTCGGGCCTCCACCACGATCTCGTGCCCGAGAGCCATCGGCGGCCTCATACCTGGCAGACTGCACGAGTGAGCTCTCGTGCCGACCTGATGACCGCCGTCGAACCCGACATCGCTCGACTCATCGACGATCACCACAGCCGACGCGAGCATTGGTACGCCCACGAGGTCGTCCCGTGGGAGCTGGGGCGCAGCTATCGCGACGATCCGTGGGACGAGTCGCAGGCCACCCTGGCCCCCGAAGCCCGCACCGCGCTGGTCCTCAACCTGCTCACCGAGGACAACCTGCCCTACTACCACCTGCGGTTGGCCACGGCGTTTGCACCCGACTCGGCCATGACCGCCTGGTCCAAGACCTGGACGGCCGAAGAAGGCCAGCACGCCATTGCCATGCGGAGTTACCTGTTGGCCTCTCGGAACTGTGATCCGCGGGCCCTCGAGGACGACCGGGTCCAGACCGTCACCAAAGGTTGGAGCAACGACTTCGTCGACCCCATCGAGGTGTTCGTGTACACCTCGGCCCAGGAGTTGGCCACCCGCATCAGCCATCGCAACGCCGGCAAGCTGGCCGACGACGAAATCGCCTACGAGGTCATGAGCCGGGTGGCGGCCGACGAGAACCACCACTTCATGTTCTATCGGGGTGTGGTCACGGCCATGCTCGAACACGATCCCTCGGCGGTCGTCACCGGTATGTGGCGGGTGTTCGACGAGTTCGAGATGCCGGGCACCGGTATCCCGAAGTACCTGCGGCGGGCCATCGCCATGGCCAAGGCCGGGGTCTACAACCTCCGGATCCACGCCGATCGGGTGGTGAGCCCCCTGCTGCGTGACTGGCGCATCGAGGAGCTGGAGGGACTCGACCCGGCCGCCGACCAGGCCCGCGACAAACTCATGGCCCTGCCGGCCAAGCTGCTCGAGAGTGCCGAGGCGTTCGAGAAGCGCGTCGGGATGACCCCCAGCCCGGTCTGATCGAAACTCGTCTCAGCGCGCCCCCGGCCAACGATGGGCACGAGCGGTGGCGGCGGCCATCGCCGAGACTCCGCCGCCGGCCGCGATGACGCCGCTGTTGGCCATCACCACGACACCACCCCGGGGTCCCGGATATCCCACCAGAATGGTGCGGAACCCGGCGTTGGACCCGGTGTGACGGAACCGGCGGTTGTGGCCGCGTCCGGCCACGGTGACACAGAGCCCGTCGGTGGTCATGGCCACGGTGAGGTCGCGGTCGAGTACCACTTCGGAACCGACCCGCCCCTCGTTCACCAGGAACGCCAGAAACCGGGCCATGTCGCCGGCGGTGGTGTAGAGCCCTGCCGCGGCTGACCACGGGCACAGCTCCCGTCGGCCCGGGAGCACCCGGCCCTTGCTGTCGTGTCCGCACGCCAGCGGCCGCCCGAGCCGAGGGTCGAGGTCGAACGTGCTGGCCGTCATACCCAGCGGGCCGAGGATCCGCTCGTCCATCCACTCACCGAACCGCCGCCCCGTGAGTTGTTCGCAGAGGTGTTCGAGCACCAGGTACCCGAGCCCGGAGTACGAGCGCTGTTGGTCGGGGGCGTGCGTCACCATCACCCCGGCCCGACCCTTGTAACCCGACCAGAAATCCCGGATCGACGGAATGGGCGAGTCGTAGGTTCCGGGGAATCGAACCGACCCCCCTCCCCCGCGAACGAATCGACGACCCCGTTTGTCCGGCGTGGTCCCCCGCCCGGTGATGCCGTTGCGGTGCATGAGCAACCGCCGCACGGTGATGGCGGGAGCGGCGCCGGAATACAGACGGTGGCGATCGATGTCGTAGGCCAGCAGCGGACGAACGTCTTCGTCGAGACCCACCCGGCCGGCGGCCACCAGCGACAGCACCCCGACTGCGGCCACCGGTTTGGAGAGCGAGCAACATTGGAAGACGGTGTCGGCGCCGACCGGGATGCCGTCGTCCACACAGGCCAGTCCGTGGCCACGACTCCACGAAGGCTGACCGTCGACTACGGCAGCGCTGACCAGACCCGGGATACCGTCGGCCCGCATCCGTCCCGTCAGCCCGACACGATGCCGGTCGCGGCGAACATCGGCTTCGATGTCGGCCGGACGAGGATGGGCCACGTCAATCCAGCAGCGAGAGGCTGTCCAGGTCGCGGATGGCCGCACCGCAACGTGACGCCATGGCCATGAACATGTCGTCGCCCCGCTCGGTCTGTTCGACGTGCATGGCCCCGAGGATGGTGGTCCACGGGCCCTGGAAATGGCCGAAGCGATAATCGTCCCAACAGGTGTCGAGGTCGTAGTGGGTCACTCCCAGACCCAACAGCGTGTGGTGATAATGCTCGACGAGGCTTCTCTCGTGGGCCCGTCGATCCTCGACCGTGAGCCCGTTGCCGAGGAAGTAGGCGAGGTCGCGGCCCGGAAGTCCAATGGTGATGGTCTGCCAGTCGACCGTGGCCACCGGATACCCCCCGGCCGCGCCGGCGAAGAGCAGGTTGTCGAGCCGGTAGTCGCCGTGGACCAGGCCGAACCGCTCGGGACGGCCCAGCATCCACGCTTCGGCCTTCGCCGCGAAGGCAGAGAACACGTCGGCATCGGCGCCCGCCAGGCGGTCGCGGTATCGCTCGTTGAATCGTTGGGTGGAGTCGACCAGGAGCAATGCCCCGAAGTTGACCGCTTCTGGTTCGGCTCGGCCCAGCCAGTCGTGGTCGTACAGCGATCGGTCACACCACCGCGGACCGTGTAGCCCAGCCAGGTTCTCGACCGCCACCAAGGCCTGGTCGATCGAACAGCCCCCGATCTGATCACCCTGCTCGGCCGGGGCCAGGTCTTCGAGCACCAGTACGAAACCGGCGGAGTCATCGGTGACGGCCGAGTGGTGACACCGAGGCGCCCGCACGCTGACCGTGTGGGCCAGGTCCTGATAGAACCGCACCTCGTTGCGATAGCCACCGGCCGCGCCGGCGGCCCGACTGAGCTCTCCCTGGGCCGGCACCTTCGCCACCAATGTGGCTGGACCGCTGCCGGTCGCGTCGTCGATGGCGAGCCGGAAGCTGTCGGCCATCTGGCCGGTCCCGACCGGCTCGGCCCGTACCGTCGCCACCTCGACACCCGGCAGGGAGGATTGCAGCACCGCGCTGAGCCACGCCGGAGTGATGTCGTCGATGGATGCCGGAATCGAAGACTCGGTCACGATCGGTGCTCGTCGAGAGGCAGGACGACCTCGGGCAACGGGTGGCGATAGAGCGCCGCCGCGTTCTCACAGCACATGGCCCGAACCTCGGCCACCGGGATGTGACCCCACAAGTCGTCGATGACCTGCTGGGTGTCGGGCCACGTCCCGTCACCGTGGGGGTAGTCGGTCTCCAGACAGATGTTCTCGACGCCGATGCGATGCCGCGTGTCGATGGTGGACGGATCGTCGATGGTGCAGAACCAGAAGTTCCGCTTGAGCAGCTCGGCCGGGCGAATGTCGTCCCAGAGGTCGCCGTACCCGCTGCGATCCACCAGGTTGTCGAGGCGATCGAGCAGCATGGCCACCCAGCCGATGCCCCCTTCGGACATGGCGATCTTCAGGTCGGGAAACTCCCGGCCCCAACCCGACCACACCCAGTCGGTACAGGCCACCAACGACTGCGAGCCGAACAGCGTGGCCCCCACCTGAAGGGGAGGCGATCCGGGCGCGAAGTCGGCCATCCCCGACGAACCCACGTGCAACGACACCACGGTCTCGGTCTCGGCGCAGGCCCGGATGATGGGCTCCCAGTGCTCACGGTCGAAGATCGACGGCAGGCCGATGTTGTGCGGCCGCTCCGGCAGGGTGACCGAGCGGAAACCTCGGTCGGCGTTGCGGCGAATCTCGGCGGCCGCCGCTTCGGGATCGGCCAGGTAGGTGATACCCAGCGGAATGATGCGATCCGGATGGGCCGAGTACCACTCGTCGAAGAACCAGTCGTTCCACGCCCGCGTGGTGGCCAGCCCCAGCTCCGGGTCGGACGCATTGCTGAACACCCGCCCGCAGAAACCGGTGATCTGGGAGGGAAAGTGCACCGATGCCCACACACCCTGGATGTCCATGTCGGCCACCCGGGCCTCGACGTCGTAGCAACCGGGACGCATGTGTTCGAACCGCGAGGGCTCGAGCTTCATGGTCTCGGGACGTCGGCCGGCCACCGCGTTCATTCCCATCTGGGTGTACGTGTCGCCGTCGAACTCCCAGAGTTGGTGACCCTTGCTGGTCTCGACGACGCGGGGCGCCAGTGGTTGCAGCGCAGCCGGCAAACGACCCTCGAACATGTGGGCCGGTTCCACCAGGTGATCGTCGACGGAGATGACCGTGTACTTCACGGGGCGAGGATCGGGTTCGGGAAGGAACAGTTCGGGGTCGAGGGTGGTCATGCTCGCTCCAGACGCACGGGAAGGTGCTCGACATGGCACCCCACGTTGCTGATGGGGCCCGGACCCGTCCATTCCGGTGCCCCGGCCTGCTCGATGGTTCGATGGCGATCGATGAGTTCACGAAACAGCACCAGAATCTCCCTTTTGGCCAGGTTGGCACCCAGGCAATAGTGGGGACCGCCGCCCCCGAAGGCCACATGCGGATTGGGATCGCGCCCGACATCGAGCTCGAAGGGACGCTCGAAGACCCGCTCGTCGCGGTTGCCCGACGGAAAGAACATCACCACCCGTTCTCCTTCCTCGATGGTGACACCGGCCACCTCGGTGGTGCTCTCACAGTCACGGCTGAATGACAGCACGGGACTGGACCAACGCAGGATCTCGTCGGGCAGGGTCGCGAACCGTTCGGGATCGGAGCGCAGGCGGTCGAGCTGGTCGGGATGTTCGAGTAGACCGAGCAGGCCCCCGGACAACGCCGTGCGGGTGGTCTCACTACCGGCGATGGAGAGAATCAGGAAGAAGACATCGACCTCGAACTCCTCGAGTGAGGTGGCCTGTCCGTCGTCGGCCGCGTACTGGGCGGCGATGAGGGTCGACCAGACATCGTCGGTGGGCCGAGCCCGCTTCTCGACCCCCAGCTGATGGGCGTATTCGTACAGCTCCACCTGGGCGGCCTGCTGGTCGGCCTGGTGCGCCGCCAGGGACGGATCGAGTCCGTCGAGGACCAGCACCGTGCGTTCGAACACCCACGGCCGATCGGCCTCGGGGATACCGATGATGTCGGCGATGACGTGCATGGGGAGAGGAAAGGCCAGCTCGGCCACGAAGTCGCAGGTGTCGCCCCGATCGGCGATGTCGTCGAGCAGGCGATCGACCCAGTAGCCGATGCGATCCTCGAGCCGGCCGACCATACGCGGGGTGAAGCCGGCGCTCACCAACTGGCGCAGTCGGTGATGCTCGGGGGGATCGACTCCGAGCATGCCCGCCCCTCCGGGGGGCTGGCGGGGGATGGTGGGACCGTGGCCGGCCGAGAACGTGGTCCAGTCGCGATTGACCTGTTGAATTTCGGGCTGACCCAACACACACCAGAACCCCATGGTTTCTTCGGCCCCACTGAGGGGGCTCTGGACCCGAGTGACGACGTGGCGATGGATCGGGCCCTGGGCCCGCAACTCGGCATACCGGTCGTGGGGAAACCCATCGACGTACATCTGCGAATCGAGCAGGTCCACCTCGTCCATGGCGCCGAGCCTGGCACCCCCATTCGCAGTGGACAAGGCGCCGGCTCTAACTTGCGGAGCTGATCGCCACCCCAGGAGCTCGATGCCGATGAAGTTCGCCTTGTTCTACGAGATCCCCGTTGCGCAGCCGTGGGACGACAACAGCGAGTACGAGGCCTACCAGGCGGTGATCGAACAAGCGGTGGCGGCCGACAAGCTGGGTTTCCACGCCTTCTGGACCGTCGAGCACCACTTCCTGGAGGAGTACAGCCACTGCTCCAACCCCGAGATCCTGTACGGCGCGGTGGCCGCCCGTACCACGAACATGCGGCTGGGGTACGGCGTTCGCCTGATGCCCGACGGCTACCGCCACCCGATCCGCACAGCCGAGTCGGTCGGGGTACTCGATCTCATCAGCGACGGACGAGTCGACGTCGGCACCGGCCGGTCGTCGACCAGGCTCGAGATGGAGGGTTTCGGCGTCGATCCCTACACCACCCGCGATTCCTGGCGGGAGGCCATCGAGTTCGCCGTGGGTGCGTGGACCAACGACGTGTTCTCGTTCGACGGCGAGTTCTTCTCGATGCCCGAACGGCGGATTCTCCCCAAACCCCGCCAGAAACCGCACCCTCCTCTCTGGGGGGCCACGGGTGATGCCAAGAACCACTACACCGTCGGCGAGCTGGGGCTGGGCCTGTGTTCGTTCGCGGTGGCCACCGACCCGGCCAACGTCAAGGAACGCATCGACCACTATCGAGCCGGAATCGCGGCATGCACCGAGCCGATCGGCCACTTCGTCAACAACCAGGCCTCCACGTTCACCATGGTCAACGTCGCTCCCACCGCCGAGGAAGCACGCGAGGTGGCCGAGGAGTCGTTCCTCTGGTACCCCCGGAAGGCCGTCGAGCTGGTCGCCAGCGTGCCGGCCTGGATGATGGAGATGGACGCCCAACGCGAGGGCACCGATCGAGGCCTCGGTTCGTACCAGTACCTGGAGAGCGCCATGGAGACGGTCGGCCAGGGCCTGCTCGATCACCTGACGATGGACTATCTCATCGACAGCAACGCGTGCCTCTGCGGCGACCCGGAGACGGCACTGGCCCAGGCCAAGGCCTACGAGGAGGCCGGTGTCGATCTGTTGTTGTGCCTGGTGAACCCGTACAAGATCCCCCACGAGAAGGTCATGCAGACCATCGAGCTCATGGGCACCGAGGTGATCCCCGCGTTCTGAGGTTCTACTCCTCGACCTGGCCGAGCTCTTGTTCGCCGGTGAGGACTCCCTTGACCACCTTGCCGGCGGCGTTTCGGGGTAGAGGTTCGTCTCGCCGCTCCCACAGCGAGGGCACCTTGAAGGCCGACAACACTTCGCCGACCCACTCGGCCAGCGCGTCGGTGTCGAACGTTTGTCCCGACGGCACCACGATGGCCTTCACCTCCTGGCCCAGCTCGGGATGATCGACACCCATCACCGCTGACTCGGCCACCTCGGGGTGCAGGTCGAGGCGTTGTTCGATCTCGACCGGATAGATGTTCTCGGCCGCTCGCAGGATCATGTCGCGAGCCCGCGAGTTGATGTACAACCAGCCATCCTCGACCCGTCCGACGTCGCCCATGTTGAGCCATCCGTCGGCATCGACGGTTTCAGCGGTGGCCTCCTCGTTGCCCCAGTAGCGGAGCATCGAATACGGAGACCGCACATGGATGAGCCCATCGACGCCGTCGGCGACGGGCCGGCCGTCTTCGTCGCGGATCTCCATCTCGAAGGTGCGATTGACGCGGCCGCACGAGTCGGGGCGATCGAGGAAATCCTGTCCGCCGATGGAGGTGATCACCGCCACGGACTCGGAGCTGCCGTACCCCATACCCTGGTTACCCACTGAGGTGGGGAAGGCGGCGCGGAGACGTTCCCGGAGGTCGTCGCTGACCGGCGCACCACCGAAGCCGATGTTGGTGAGCGACGAGGTGTCACGGATCTCGAGGTCGGGGCACTCGAGCACCCGAGGACCCATGCTGCCCATGGCCGACCAGCTGGTGATCTTCTCCTCTTCGATGAGGCGGAGCACGTCGGCCGGATCGAACCGCCCCTCTCGAAACACCAGCTTGGCGCCGATGGCGAGCCCCAGGATCACACCGGCGAACAACCCGGAGACGTGGAACATGGGGCTGGTGGCCAGGGTCACCATCTGCGGACGGGGGGCACCGAGATCGGCCCGGCCGGCCCGGGCCTCGACAAAGGCGGATTCGGCGCCGTTGTACACCACACCGTCGACGAATCCGACCAGGCCCCGGTGCGAGATCAGGGCCCCTTTGGGCCGACCGGTGGTGCCACTGGTGAACAAGATGGCGGCCGGGTCGTCCTCGGCGATCGGGACCGAGGGCAGGCCGTCGTGAGCGTGGGTCCGGAGCGGTTCGAAGTCGGTTTCGATGTCGATGACCGTTGTCGACTCGGGAACTGGCCCGAGGCGGGCCAGCCGTTTGGTGTCGCCGAGCAACACCTTCGGTTCGGCGAGCTCGATGCCGTACGTGACCTCGTCGGTGGTCCACCATCCGTTGAGCGCGGCCACCACGGCGCCGAGGCTGACCGTGGCCCAGAACGCAACCGACCACTCGGGACGGTTGGCCGAGAAGATCGCCACCCGATCACCGGGTTCGACGCCATGCTCCTGGGCCAGGGCGGCCGCCACTGCACCCACCTGGTCGACGAACTCGGTGAAGGTGATCCGCTGGTCTCCGAGCACGAGGTGCTCGGCCTCTCCTTGGCCGGCGGCGGCCTCGACCAGCTCTCGCAGCGACCGCTTACGGCCCGCGAACACCGACATGGGCCGACCCCGAACATCGTCGGTGGTGATCTCGAACAAGCCACCGGCGGCGGTGAGCTCGGCCCGGACCTCGAGGAGAACATCGTCACTCATGGCGAGTGTGTGTAGCACGGTCTGTCGTGGGATTCGAGCACACCGGCTTGCCCGCGCGGCGAGCTCCCGAGCACCATCACGCCATGGAGCTCCCTCTCGCCGATCTGCACGTCGTGGATGTGACCGATGATCGGGGCGCATTGTGCGCCCGGCTCCTGTCCGATCTCGGTGCCCGCGTCACCCGCGTCGTGCGCGACCCCGCCGACCTGGACCGTCAGGACGCGGTGCAGCTGTTTCGCAACGCCAACAAGGATCTCGTCCACCTCGACCTCCACGACCAGGCCGGAGCCGACCGGTTCGAATCGTTGGTCGCCGGCGCCGACATTCTGGTGGAGAACCTCGGACCGGTGTGGGGCCCGAGTCACGGTCTCGACGGAGCCCACTTGTTGTCGCGCCACCCCGACCTGGTCCACGTGGCCCTCTCCGACCTCGGGGCCACCGGACCCCGGTCGGACTGGCACCTGGAGCCGCTCCCGGCCTTCGCGGCCAGTGGCGCGCTGTGGGCGTCGGGCCACCCCGACATGGCTCCGTGCTGGCTTCCCGGCTTCATCGCCCACGATTGCGGCGCCGTTCATGGCGCCCTCGGGGCTGTGGCCGCCATCATCGATCACCCCCGCCGGGGCGGGCAGACCATCGAGATCAGCACGCAGGAGGCTGCGCTGGCCGGCATGGCTCCCTGGTCGGTGGTGATCGAGTCGTACCTCACCACCAATCCCTTCTTCCCGGCCGAGGGGCGCCGCAACGCCGAGGCCACCTACTGGGTGCTGCCGGCGTCCGACGGCTGGGTGCGGGTGGTCATCGGACATGTCGGCCACTGGTTGGGGTTCGTCGACCTGCTGGGTTCACCCGAGGCGCTCACCGGCGACGAGTGGCACGAGGGAACGTTCCGCATCATGAACGCCGACGTCGTGAAGGCCATTGCGTCGGAGCGACTGGTGACCAAGACCCGGGCCGAGATCTTCGGCTTCGCGCTCGACGCCGACTTCCCCATCGGCGTGGTGCAGACCCTGTCGGAATTCGTCGACCACGAGCAGACCCAGCTGCGAGGTTTCTTCCACCGCACCGAAGAGGGCGATCTGTTGGCCGCCGCGCCATGGCACTTCGACGGTGCCCCCGCCCACCAGCCCCGTCGGCCGCGCCGGCTCGAAGAGCCAACCGGTCCAGCGCTCGATCGGGTCGGCCCCAGCGACGATTCCGAACCCCCTCTCGCCGGCGTGCGAGTGATCGAGTTCGGGATGGCCGCCGTTGTGCCCGAGATGTGCTGGATGCTGTCGGAGCTGGGGGCCGACGTCATCCGCATCGAAGCCGCCAACCACCCCGACCCGATCCGGGCCGCCGGCATGGGTGACCCCAACCGGAGCTTCGCGTTCAACACCGAGTCGCGGGGCCGACGCACCATCTCCATCGACGTGTCCACACCGGGAGGGCGCGACCTGGCCCTCGAGCTCTGCGCCGGCGCCGACATCGTGGCCGAGAACCTGCGGGGCGGGGTCCTCGATCGGCACGGGGTCGGGCTCGACGACGTGCGGGCCGTGAACCCGGAGGTCATCTACGTCAGCAGCCAGGGTTTCGGGCGCAGCGGTCCCATGTCCGACCTACCCGCCTTCGGTCCCGTGAACGCCGCCTTCTCCGGATCCCATCTGTTGTGGAATCACCCCGACGCTCCCTACCCCTGCGGTTCCTCGCTCAATCACCCGGATCACATCGCCGGCAAGATGCTTGCCGTGGCGGTGCTGGCCGCGCTGCGTCAGCGAACGTCGACCGGCCAGGGTCGTGTCATCGACATGGCCCAGACCGAAGCCGGCGCCTACCTGTTGGGTCATCTGTTCGCCGCCGGCGACCGGTCCGGCATCGATCCCGGACCAGCGGGCAACAGCAGCACCACCCAGTGCCCGCATGCGGTCTACCCGGCACAGGAGCCCGATAGTTGGCTCGCCATCGCGGTGACCGACGACAACCAGTGGCGTCGCCTCGAGGAACTGTGTGGTTGGGACCACGATCCCGACCTGGCCACGGCCGAGACTCGGGTGCGGGCGCGCGACGAGGTCGACGCCAAGGTGGCGGCCTGGACCGCGCTCCATGGTGACGCCCACGCCGCCGCCGTACTCCAGTCCCATGGGGTGTCGGCCATGCCGGTGATGGGTCCGATGGCCCACCTGGCCGACGAACACCTGGCCGCTCGTGACGCCATCCTCACGCTCGACCACCCGGCCCACGGCCCCGAACGGCAGCTGGCCAACCCCACCCGAATGGGCGGCACCCCACTGCGCAGCGCCGGCCCGTCGCCGTGTCTGGGGGCCGACACCCACCAGATCCTGGCCGACGAGTTGGGTCGCTCCCCAGCCGAGATCGAAGAGCTCGAACGCAGCGGTGCCTGTCCCCCGCCGCCGACGTGACCCTCAGGCCACCGGCTCGCCGTTCTGGCGGCGTCGGTA
>JBPCTQ010000039.1:0-19118 GCA_051011595.1 Acidimicrobiales bacterium | reverse complement strand
ACGAAGCCGTGGATCACCCGGCCGAGGTCTGCGAGGTCTACCAGGGGCGACGCGACGCCCTCTGCGACGGGTTGGCCCGTATCGGGTGGCACATGGAGCCGCCCCGCGGAACCATGTTCGCCTGGGCGCCCATCCCCGAGCCCTATCGAGAAGAAGGATCGGTGGCGTTCGCATCCCGGCTCGTGCGCGAGGCCAACGTGGCCGTCTCTCCGGGTGTCGGATTCGGCCCGGGGGGCGAGGGCCATGTTCGATTCGCCCTCATCGAGAACGAACATCGGATCGCCCAGGCCGTTCGTGGGCTGCGCGACGCGTTACCCGACCTCTGCGCCTGACCGGTCCACAGAGCTCAGGGCCGGGCCCAGTCCCGCGACCGGGTCACCGCCTCGAGCCACTGGTGGTAGAGCTCGTCGGCCGCCGCCCGGTCGTCGGCAGGGGTGAAGGTGGCATCAGCCGCCCAGTTCGCCTTGACCGTGTCGGTGCCGTCCCACACTCCTTCGGCGATTCCGGCCAGATAGGCCGCGCCCATCGCGGTGGTCTCCGCCACCGCGGAGCGGGTGACCGGCACTCCCAGCTGGTCGGCTTGGATCTGGAGCAACCCGTCCATCACCGACGCGCCGCCGTCGACATTGAGCTCGGCCAACTTCGCCCCACTGGCCGCCACCATGGCGTCGACGACGTCTCGGGTCTGTAGCGCCATCGACTCGACCACGGCTCGGGCCAGCTCCGCGCGACCGGTGCCGCGGGTGATCCCCACGATGGTGCCCCGGGCGTAGGGGTCCCACCAGGGACTTCCCAGACCGGTGAAGGCGGGGACCACGAACACACCGCCGGTGTCGTCGACGGTCGCGGCCAGCGGCCCGACCTCTGCGGCTTCGTCGATGATGCCGAGACCGTCGCGCAGCCACTGGATGGCGGCTCCGGTCACGAAGATGGCACCTTCGAGCGCATAGTCGGTGCGGCCGTCGATGGTCCATGCCACCGTAGTGAGCAGGCCGTCCACCGGTTCTGGGCACTGTGTCCCGACGTTCATCAACACGAACGACCCCGTGCCGTAGGTGTTCTTGGCCGTTCCCGGCTCGAAGCATGCTTGCCCGAACAACGCCGCTTGCTGATCGCCGGCGATGCCGCTGATGGGAATACCGGCGGGAACCGGTAGCCCTTCGCCGGTGGTGCCGAAGCGGCCCGACGACGCCATGACGTCGGGCAGGATCGACCTCGGAACCCCGAGAAGGGCACACATCTCGTCGGACCAGTCGAGGTCGTCGATGTCGTAGAGGAGCGTGCGGCTGGCGTTGGAGGGATCGGTGGCGTGGACGGCGCCGGCCGTGAGGTTCCACAACACCCACGAGTCGACGGTGCCGAAGGCGGTGTCGGCGTTGGCTTCGACGACGCCTTCGGTGAAGAGCCACTCCAGCTTGGTGCCCGAGAAGTACGGATCGAGCACCAACCCGGTGGTACGGCGGACGGTGTCGAGATGGCCGGCGGCCTGCAGCTGCTCACAACGTGCGGCGGTTCGGCGGTCCTGCCACACGATGGCACGGTGCAGCGGCGATCCGGAGCGTTTGTCCCAGAGCACCACGGTCTCGCGTTGATCGGTGATGCCAATCGCGGAGACCGGTTCGTCGACCGCCGCCACCAGCTCGGCGAGCGTGATCGTCACTGCGTCCCAGATGTCGTTGGCGTCGTGTTCGACCCAACCGGGCCGAGGAAAGTGCTGCGGGAACTCCCGGTACGCCATGCCGCAGGGTCTTCCGTCGCTGTCGATGGCGAAGGAACGCACCCCCGTGGTGCCGGCATCGATGGCGATCACGATTCCCATGGCGGCCGATGGTAACCCGATCATCGTGTCCGGGTGATCGGCCACGAACCGACGCATCGGGAATCGGGAGCCCCGGCGGTGTCATAGGATCCCCGACGTCGAACGATTGATCAGGAGGTACGGATGCGAGTTGGAATCCTCACCGGTGGCGGCGACTGCCCTGGCCTCAATGCCGTCATCCGGGCGGTGGTGCGAAAGGCCGAACGCCACTACGGCGACACCGTGATCGGATTCATCGACGGCTGGCGCGGGTTGCTCGACGACGACGTGATGGAGCTCGATGTGGAGCGCTGCCGGGGCTTGTTGCCCCGCGGTGGCACCGTGCTGGGAACATCCCGCTACCAGCCCTTCATGTACGACGATGGGCCGGATCGAGTCCTGGCCACATTCGCCCGCTACGAGCTCGACGGTCTGATCTCGATCGGGGGCGAGGGCACGCTGGCCTGCACCAACGAGATGGGGGAGCTCGGGCTGCCGGTGGTCGGTGTGCCCAAGACCATCGACAACGACGTCGGTGGTACCGAGATGACGTTCGGATTCGACACGGCCGTACACATCGCCACCGAGGCCATCGACCGGCTGCACACCACCGCCGAGTCCCACGACCGGGTGATGGTGGTGGAGGTCATGGGTCGCCACGTGGGCCACATCGCCACCTGGGCCGGTATCGCCGGTGGAGCCACCATGACGCTCATCCCCGAAGAACCATTCGACATCGCGGCGGTGTGTGAGGCGCTGACCCGGCGTCACCAACGGGGCAACTTCGCCTCCATCGTGGTGGTGGCCGAGGGGGCCAGGCCGGCCCCCGGCACCATGGCGATCGCCGAGCCCGATGTCGACCAATACGGGCACCAGCGCCTGGGGGGTATCGCCAACGTGGTGGCGGGCGAGATCGAGGCGCGAACGGGGTTCGAGACCCGAGTCACCATCCTGGGCCACATCCAACGCGGGGGCACGCCCACCGCTTTCGATCGAGTGCTGTCGAGTTGGTACGGCATCGAAGCGATCGACGCGGTGCACGATGGTGACTTCGGTTCCATGGTGGCCCTGCAGAACGGCGAGGTGGTCCGTCGCCCCCTCGCCGAATGCATCGCCCAACTCAAACCGGTGCACCCCGGGCTCTGGGACGCAGCCAAGGCCTTCTTCGCCTGATCAGGGTCCGTCCGTGGTGCTCGTGGTGGGTATGAGCGATGTCGCGGTGACGGTGCGTTCGGGTTCGGTGGGTGGTGGCGGCGCCGTGGTGGTCGGTGCCACCGTCGTGGTGGTGGCGGGTGGCTGCTCGACCCGGTCGGGATCCAGTCCGGGGTAGTCGGAGCGGCGCACGCTGCCCGGGACGTCGGTCTCCGCAGTGGTGACCGGCCGGTTGACGCCGCCCGCGTTCTGGATGAGCACGTTGGGGGCGGATCCCTCCAGGCCCGGATGGGACGCGGTGAACACGATCTGCGCGAACAACTGGAGCCGGGCCGGGTTCAGGGCCTGGATCTGACCGCGGATTCTGATGTTGATCTGCCCCGGCCCACTCTGCACCGAGACCAGTTCGAGCTGGGTCGGGTTGGCATCGGGGTCATCGGGGTCGGCATCGCCGACCAGCCGGGTGATGAGGTTGTTGTCGAAGTCCTCCTGGGTGGGTTCGTACGACAACAACAGGCGTAGGGCGTCGGCGACGTCGACCGCCTCCTGTTCGACCGTTCGCTCCACCGCCTCCAGCCGTTGGGTCTGGGTGTTGTAGAGGTAGAGGGGGACATCGGTGCCTATGGGCGGCAGGGTGGTCTGAGTGGTCTGGGTGACCACCGGTTGTAGTTCTGGGGGCACGTCGCCGGGATCAACGGGCGTGGCTGCGTCTTCGGTGGGGACCGAGCAGGCCGCGGCCAACACGAACACCGCGAGCAACAGGGTCGAGATCCGGCGGGTCATGAGGTCAACTCACGGCTGCGAACGGTCTGTCGGGGCAGTTCGACCACGAAGCGGGCGCCGCCGTCGGCCCCATCCTCGACCCACACCTCGCCCCCGTGGAGGTGCACGTGTTCGGCCACCAGCGACAGACCCAAGCCGACTCCGGTGTCGGCCCCTCGGCGACCGCCGGCTGAACCTCGGGAGAACCGGTCGAAGATCACCGCGCGTTCGTCGTCGGGAACGCCGTCGCCGGCGTCCTCGACCGCCACCTGGATGTGCAGATCGTCGGAGCCACGCCGGATGGAGACCCCGGTGACACCCCCGCCGTACTTGTTGGCGTTGTCGAGCAGGTTCGACAGCACCTGCATCAGCCGCCGTTTGTCGACTTCGACGATCGCCCCCTCGAGTACGTCGTCGACGCTGACCGGCACATCGCCGGGCACGAGAAACCCGATGGCCTGGCGGACGAACTCGACCAGCAGGACATCGTCGACGGCCAGATCGGCGGCGCCGGCGTCGAAACGGGAGATCTCCAGCAGGTCCTCCACCAGCTGCTTGAACCGTTCGAGGTCGACCGACAACAGATCGAGGGCGGTGCGAGCCCGTTCGGACAGGTCGTCGCGGTTGTTCTCCAGCACTTCGAGTGACGCGGTCAGGGTCATCAAGGGCGACCGGAGCTCGTGGCTGACCTCCGAGGCAAACCGCGCGTCACGTTCGATTCGCGACTCGAGCGCGCCGGCCATGTCGTTGAACGACGAGGCCAACAACGCCAGATCACGGTCGTCCTGGGCGTCGATGCGGGTGTCGAGTCGGCCTCCGGCAATGGCCTCGGCCGCCGCGCTCGCCTCCGAGAGCGGGGTGAGGGCACGACGGCTGGCCCACCATCCGAGGACACCCGCCATCAAGGTGATGATGCCGGCACCCACCAACAAGATGACCTGCAGGGTCTCGAGCGTGCTCTCGGTCTCTTGCAGCGACACCGCTTCGAAGTAGTCAGCGTCGCCCACGCCGGTGAGCGGGATCCCGATGATCAGGGTCGGTTCGCCGTTGAGCGTGATCCGCATGTGCCCGGTGCGGGAGTCGGCCACCAGGTCGAGCAGCTGAGCGGGAATGTCGTTGGGGCCGAACGACTCGACGTTGGTGCCCTGGATGTCGGCACCGACTCGCACCAGTGGGCGTGAACCCTCGGTGGTGGACAGGTTGGACAAGATCTCGAGCAGCACCGCGTCGGGGGTGAGCGATCGCTGCACGCGCGCCGCGTTGGTGAACGCCACTTGGAGAGCGGAGTCCTCACGCTGGCGCAGCAGCACCTGGCGGGTGGTGCCCAGGGTGGCCACGGCGAACAACGCAGTGAGCAGCAGAGCACCCAACGCGAACATGGCGGTCATACGCGTCCGGAGCCCCGGCGCGCGCAGGCTGGGAGCGGCCACGATCAGGCGACCCGGCGTGAGTGGGTCACGTCAGCTCTGGAGCTTGTAGCCGAGTCCTCGAACCGTGACGACATGGCGCGGGTTGGCCGGATCGGCCTCGACTTTGGTGCGGAGACGCCGGATGTGGACGTCGACGAGGCGGCCGTCACCGAAGTACCCGTAGCCCCACACCCGCTCGAGCAGGACTTCACGGCTGAAGACTCGGCCCGGGCTGCTGGCCAGCTCGACCAGCAATCGGAACTCGGTCTTGGTCAGGTGGACTTCCTCGCCGTCCTTGCGCACCACCCCTTCATCGGGAATGACCTCCAGGTCGCCGAACTGGAGATGCGTGGAGGCCGGATCGACGCTGCGGGCCCGGCGCAACAGGGCTCGGATCCGGGCCGACAGCTCCTTGGGGGCGAAGGGTTTGGTGAGATAGTCGTCGGCCCCGGCCTCGAGCCCGGCGACCACGTCGTGGGTGTCGGCGCGGGCGGTGACCATCACAATGGGCACGTCGCTGTTGCGGCGGATGGAGCGACAGACCTCGAACCCGTCGATTCCCGGGAGCATGATGTCGATGAGCACCACGTCGGTGGGTGCGGTGGTGAACACCTCCAGGGCATCCTCGCCATTGTCGGCTTCCTCGACCTGCCACCCCTCGTCTTCGAGCGCGAGCTTGACCGCCGTCCGTATCCGCTCGTCGTCTTCCACCGTCAGAATGCGCGTTCCCACTCCACGAGTGTGCCTCATCTGGCCGCCGCGCGGGGAACAGGGGTGCTGCGGTCGCCGGTTGTCAGCGATGAGCGGCGCGCAGGAGGCCGACGAGCTCGGGGTGCAGGGCCGGGCCGGCGCACACCACCATGTCGCTCCAGGACTCGACGCCGTCGAGATCGGTGACCAGGGCCCCGGCCTCCGAGGCGATGAGTCCCCCGGCCGCCACGTCCCAGACGGCCAGGCCTCGTTCGTAGAAACCGTCGAGGCGGCCACAGGCCACGGCGCACAGATCGAGCGCCGCTCCACCCATCCGGCGAACGTCGCGAACATGACCGATGACGTCGACCAGGACTGACGCCTGTTCGACACGCCGGGAGGCGTCGTAGCCGAAGCCGGTACCGATGAGGGCGGTGGCGAGATCGGGTTTGTCCGAACACCTCACCGGGCGGCCGTTGCGATGGGCACCCTGACCACGGATGGCGCTGAAGACTTCGTCACGGACCGGGTCGGCGACCACACCGACCATCACCTGGCCGTCGACCTCGGCCGCGATGGAGACCGAGAAGCCGGGGACGTCGTAGAGATAGTTGGTGGTGCCGTCGATCGGATCGATGATCCACATGACTCCACTGGATCCGGTCTGATGGCCGCCCTCCTCGCCCACGAAGCCGTCGTCGGGGCGAGCGCGGGAAATGGCGGCGATGATGGTGTCCTCGCTCCAGCGGTCCATCTCGGTGACCATGTCGGTTCCGCTGGACTTGGTGTCGATGTCGAGGGTGCCGGCGTTGCGTGCGGCCACGATCGGTCCGCAGACCTGGTCGACGACCGACAACGTCAGCAGGGCCAGGCTGTCCAGCTCAGTCGGTGTCATCGGCCAGCTGCCGCTGCGCTTCCAGTGCCCGCCACTCGCCCATTGCCTTCAGGGTGAGCACGGCGATGATGGCCAGTCCGATGGCACCGCACAACGCGCCGACCAGAGCTCCCAGCCCGGTCCAGGTGGAGCAGTCGCCCTCGCACTGGATGTCGATGAACGCGAAGCCGATGAGGCCGCCGGCGGCACCGCCGAGGAGCACGGTCCCCATGGCCAACAAGCGGGCCAGGGTGGACGGCGCTGCCGATTCGATGGGTGCGGCGGAGGACGGTGACGGCGTTGTCGGCACGGCGCGAGAGTACCCGGCCCGCTTCGGTCACCACGGGCCGGGCGATCCCCCCTCAGGGGTGGCTCGGCCTCGTAGGCTGCGGCGGTGCGAACCCTCGTGGTGCTGCCCACCTATCAGGAGGCCGAGAACATCGAGGCGGTCTTGCGCGGCATACGCGAACACGTCCCGGAGGCCGCCATGCTGGTGGTCGACGACGGGAGTCCCGACGGTACGGCCGACCTGGCCGAGGCGCTGGCCGACGAGATCGGCCAGGTCGAGGTCCGGCGGCGCGAGGGGAAGCAGGGCCTGGGTTCAGCCTACCGAGCCGGCTTTCGCCACGGCCTCCAGCGCGGCTTCGAGGTGCTGGTCGAGATGGATTCGGATCTGTCCCACAGCCCCGCCGCCCTTCCATGGTTGCTGGCCCCGGTGGCCGATGGTGCCGCCCTGGCGGTGGGGAGCCGATACATCCCCGGGGGGAGCATTCCCAATTGGTCGCTGCGGCGACGGCTGCTGTCGCGATGGGGAAATCGGTATGCGGCACTCGTCCTGGGCCTCGATGTCTGCGACGCCACATCGGGCTATCGGGCCTATCGGGCCGACGCGCTGGCCAAGGTGCCGCTCGATCAGGTGAAGGCTGAGGGCTACGGCTTCCAGATCGAGATGGCGTACCAGATCGATCAGCTCGGTGGTCGAATCGTCGAGGTTCCCATCGCCTTCACCGATCGAGTGCTCGGCACGTCGAAGATGTCGGGGCGGATCATCGTCGAAGCCTTGGCCCTGGTCACCTGGTGGGGTGTCCGCGACCGAGTGTGGCGACGGCGCCGAAGCTGATCGGCGGAACACTCAAGTTCGCGACGATTCATGCCGATGTCATAGGTGTGTGGTCTATCTCGGCTGATCTGATACCTCCGGTTCGCCTGGGTCGCCTGTTGCGCGAACGACGGGAGGAGCTGGGTTGGACGCTGCCCGAGCTCTCCGCCCTCCACGGCCTCGACACGGCTGACCTCGACGCCATGGAGGCGGGCGTCCGCTTGCTCGATCCCGCGACCATGGAACTGATCGATGCGGTCTACGGCGTCGAACACGGCTCGATCGTTCCCCGCCGCACCGAACTCGTCATCGACGTCGACGAAGGCACCATCGCGGCAGCCGAGCAGACCGTCGGTTTGGGCGATACCGATCGCGACGACCAGGTGCTCACCCGTTACCTGGCCTTGGTGTACGCCCTGCGCGGACTTCCGTTGGGGTCGCCCATCACCTTCCGCGATGTCGACCTGTCGGTATTGGGTCGTGCCCTCACCGATGATGTCGACGTCGTGCACCACCGTTTGAAGAATCTGGTCGACGACTATCGCCCCGAGCTGCGAGATACGTCTCGGCTCTTTCGCAAAGCGACAGTGGTGCCGATTGCCGGACTGCTGGTGGGGCTGACTGCCGTCGGTGGTCTGGTCCTGGTGCAACGAGAGGCCGATTCGATGGCCGAGTCGACGCCGGTGCCGTCCGATCAGGTGGGACTGATGCTGCCGCTGTCGGATTCGGAGGCCGCGACCGAGGGAGTGATCGTCGGGACCGGTTCGACCACACCAGCAGTCCTGGGCATGAACGACGCCGTGGAGATCGGTGACGCAGCGGTCCTCGAGCGTCCCTCGGCCGCCGAGCGTGCGGCCAACGAAGACGCTGGAATCGACATAGACGCCGCCACCCGCATTGAACGCCCTGCCGACGAGGACTGAGCGAGTCACCGCGAGCTCTTCGGATCGGCCAGACTGGGTCGATGCACGAGTGGGCCGTGGCCGGCGCCATCCTCGAAGTCGACGAGCAGGTCCTGCTGGTCAGCAACCGTCGCCGTGACGGCAGCCTCGACTGGTCTACTCCGGGTGGGGTGATCGACGCCGGGGAGACGGCTCTCGGCGCGCTCACGCGCGAGGTCCGGGAGGAGACCGGGCTCACGGTCACCACCTGGGGAAGTCAGCTCTACGACATCCGGGTCGAGTTCGTCGATCTCGGGACCCAGCTCGACGTGGTCGTGTTCGCGGCCGAGCAGTGGCACGGCGATGTCTCCATCGACGACCCCGACGGCATCGTCGAGGACGTGCGCTTCTGTGCGCCCGACGAATGCGACCGGCTCCTGAACGACGCGTTCATGTGGGTACGGGAGCCGCTCCAGGAATGGATCACCCAGCGCACCGGAGATCCGCAGCGATACCTGTACCGAGCCGAGGGGCACAACCTCACCAGCCTCACAGCCGTCCGTCTCTGACGTGCCTGCCCCGGCCACTTCTCTGCCGTTCATCCACGTCGACATGGACGCCTTCTATGTGTCGGTCGAGTTGTTGCGTCGGCCCGAGCTGCGGGGGCAGCCGGTTGTGGTCGGTGGCAAGGGGTCGCGTGGAGTGGTTGCGGCCGCGTCCTATGAGGCCCGGGCCTATGGCGTCTATTCGGCGATGCCCTCGACACGGGCGCAACGGTTGTGCCCGGACGCCGTCTTCTTGTCGGGTGATCACAGCCTGTACAGCGAGGTCAGCGCTCGGCTGATGGCGATCTTTCGTGAGTTCACGCCGCTCGTGCAGCCGTTGTCGCTCGATGAAGCCTTCCTCGATGTGGGCGGAGTGCACCGCGTGCACGGGTCAGCCCCCGAAATCGCCCGCCGCATTCGCCGTCGCATTCTCGACCAAGAACAACTGACCTGTTCAGTGGGTGTGGCCTCGGTCATGTTCTTGGCCAAGCTGGCTTCGGAGGCGGCCAAACCGAGGGCCACTCCCACCGGGCCGGTCTTCGGGAGCGGCGTGGCTGTCATCGAGAGCGGCGCAGAGCTGGAATTCCTTCATCCGCTGCCGGTGAAGGACCTGTGGGGGGTGGGGCCGAAGACGCTGGCCAAACTCGATCGCCTGGGAATCACCACCATCGGTGACCTGGCTGAGCTGCCCGAGTCCGCCGCGGTGAGTGCACTGGGCGAGGCCAACGGCCGTCACCTCTGGCGTTTGGCCCACGCCATCGACGACCGCACGGTCGAGCCCGACCAGACCCCCAAATCGATCAGCCACGAGGAGACGTTCGCCCATGACCGCCGCGACCGGGGCGATCTCGAGCGGGAGTTGCTGCGGATGGGTGACTCGGTGGCGTCTCGACTGCGGGACCACGGCCTGGCGGCTCGCACGGTGGGTATCAAGGTTCGTTTCGGCGATTTCCGCACCATCTCGCGGTCGGTGACCCCTGGTGTGCCCGCCGAGACGGCGCAGGAGATCGTCGAACCGGCTCGCCGGTTGCTCGACAGCGTCGATGTGGCGGGCGGTGTACGGCTCCTGGGGGTGGCCGCCAGTGGTCTGGTCGCCGGCGGCTACCGCCAGCTCACGCTCGATGATGTGACCGGCCCGGACTGGGATGATGCCACGACGGCGGTCGACGAGATCCGGGCTCGGTACGGCGGTGATGCCATCGGCCCGGCCAGTCTCACCGACGATGGACGGGTGCGCACCAAACGGCGAGGGGACCAACAATGGGGTCCCGATGAGTGAAGAACTCAGGGCACCGGCTCTCGGCGCCGATGGAGACGTGTGGCCCTCGCGTTGTTGAGGCTCCCGCACTGTGCGATGATTTCTGAAGCACCGAGCCTCCTTTGCAGTCATGGCTGGTGCGGGCGAAAGGAACCCCCCAACCGTGCCGCTTTCCGAAGACGAGCAGCGCATCCTCAGCGAGATCGAGCAGCAGCTCTACGAGACCGATCCCGCGCTCGCACGCGAGGTGGGCTCCACCACCGTCTACACCCACGCCTTCCGCAACATGAAGTGGTCGATGCTGGGCTTCGTGGTCGGTGTCATCTTCTTGTTGATGACCCTGTCGGTGCACTTCGGGGTGGCCTTCATCGGTTTCCTCATCATGTTGGCGTCGGCGTTCATGTTCGAACGAAACGCCCGTCAGTTGGGTCGAGTCGGCCTCCAGCAGATGACACAGAACATGCGCGGCGCCGGTATACGCGACTACCTCGGCTCCACGGGCAACCGGGTGCGCGACCGGTTCCGGCGCGAAGACGAAGAGGAATAACCCGAAGCGTCCGAAGCGACTGAGCGACTGTGGGGTTCTGGCCCTGCGGTCGGTGACGGGGACGAAAAAGCAGGCGCAGATCGAACTGTGGGGCTCTGACCCTACGGTCGGTGACGGGGACGGAACAGCGGGCGGGGATCGAGCTCCCACAGGAGCCGCCGCGATCGGGTCACCTGGGTGTTGCAGTACCCACGAATGGCGGCAGCCATCCGGCGAGCATCCTCGCCTCGTTCCGGCGTCATCTCGTCGCCGGAGTACTGCGCCACCGTGGTCAGCACCGCCAGGTCCCTGAGCTCGGAGGCGGTGGTGTCGTCCACTCGATCGGCTGCTCGCCTGGAGAATTCGTTGGCCGTCTCGGCCTCGTCGATGTTGGTGCCGGTCATGACCAATGAGTCGAGGGCGTCGTCCCACGCTCGCCCGATCTGCACCCGCACCGGGGCGTCGCCGGCCTGTCGACGGTGTTGGTCCCGCCGTTTGATGCCGAACAGAAGGGCGGCGGCCGCGACCAACAGCACCACGACGACGAGGGCAATGACCAACGGCGTGAGAGATGTCCGACGCTGCAGACCCACGAACAACAGGCCCGCTTCTCCGCCGGCCGGGGGAGCAGCGTCGGCGGGGGTGGTGACGGTGGGTGGCGGCTGGGTGGTGGGGACGGTGACGCCCTCGGTGTCGGCCGGATCGGGCACGACCTCGGGAATGGGAACCGGAGGGACCTGGGTGAGGGGTTCGTCTCGTGGCAGGCCCCGTTGTGGAGTGGGTTCGAACCGCACCCACCCTGCGTCGGGGAACCACACCTCGGGCCAGGCGTGGGCGTGGGTGCCCCGCACCACGTAGTAGCCCCCCTCGGGGTTGTACTCACCTGGCGTGAATCCGACGGCGACCCGCGATGGCAGGCCGATGGCCCGTGCCATGGCGGCGAAGCTGCCCGAGAACTGTTCGCAGTACCCCCGCTGGAGGTCGAACACGAACTCCTCGATGTCGGCGTTGGAGTGACCTTCGGCCACGTCGAGGTCGTAGGTGAACTGCTCGAGGAAGAAGTTCTGCAGCGCCAGCGCCTTCTCGTAGGCGGTGGTGGCTCCTGCTCGATCGACGATGTCCTGGGCTTCCTGGCGTACCCGGGTGCTGAAGTCGTTGGGGAGGTCGAGGTAGACATCGGCGATCTCGGCCGGAATGTCCGCCGAGGGTGAGGTGACCGCGGCCAGATCGCGGTCGGGGACCTGCGACACCACCGTGTAGTAGTCGCCCGACTCCAGGGGTCGATCGCGGGGCATGAGCAGGGCACCGGTGTTGGGGCTCCAGTTGGGGCTGAAGTCCGGGGCGACGACCGACCGCGCCTCGTAGGCGGCCGGCAGCCAGTTGGACACCATGTTGACCATCGTGAAGATCTGGTTGACCCATTCGGTGCCCAGCGCTTCGGGTTGGCCCGAGGCCAGCTCGGTCTCGGCGTCGACGTAGGTGTCGGACGTACTCCACTGGTCGCCGTCGAACTCGTGCAGCGAGATCATGCGCCAGTAGTCGGGGGCGGCCACGGTACTCACGGTGAACATCACCGAATCGGACTGCTCGAACAGTTTGTTGCGGATGTCGACGAGTGGGTTCTCGACCCACCGGGTGCCGTCGCCGTCGCCGGACGGGTCGAGCTCGACCAGCGGCTCGTCTTCGGCGCCGGGGAGGAGCGGCCCCACGCCCAGCCCGACCAGGACGGCCACCACACTGAGCACGGCCCCACCCCGCAACAATGCCGTGCTGCCTTGACCTTCGCCCTCGGCCAGCCATCGCCCGTCGCGCTCGAGCGAGCACACCCGATGGGTGAGGACGAAGAGGATGGCCGCCGCCCCGAAGCAGACGGCCGACGCGATCCGGGCCCGGTCGCCACCCACCACCGCCTGGAACCCGAACAGTGCGGCCGGAGGGAGCAGGGTCTCGACCTTGGACCCCAACCGGAAGGCCGCCCAGTCGACCAGGAAGGCACACAACCAGATCCCGATGGAGGCCATGACCACGAAGCCGGTGAGCGCCTCGGTGGGGGCGGCCACCTCGCCGAAGGTGTCCCACGCGGTCTGGAGATCGGTGCGGAATGCCTCGCGGGTGGCGCCGGTGGGGATGAAACCGCGGGCTGTGTCTCGGTAGTGCGTCACGGTGATCAGGCCGGTGACCACCACCATGGTGGTGAGGGCGGTGAGGGCCAAGCCGCGGCCGGTGCGCCGCAACAAGATGGCCAGTCCGTGTGTAACCAGGGCGACCACCACGAGAGGGGCCACGAAGCTGTCGTCCTCGAACAGACGATGGAACCCGACCACGATGGACAGCGTGAGCAACACGCTGGCCAACTCGACGAGCGGCAAGAGACGCCGGTCCATGATCATGGTGTCGGGCTCCCGGTGGCGGAACGTCCCCTCCGGCGGCGAGCGTACTCCCAGGCCTCGGGGAACGGATGTCGCCTCGACACCACCACGTGTCCGACCGCCGGCTCCATCGTCGACTCGGCCGCCTTCGGGTTCCAGGCCGACGGGTCGACGATGACGAGCGAACACGAGACGGCTCGTTGTTTGGCGATCTTCACTGCCGCCTGGTCGTTGTCGCTGAGCCCGCTGGTGACGATCACCACGGCGCTCCGGCCCGACCGGGCGAGGGTGGTGTCGATGGCATCGAGCAGCGAGGCCGGGCGGCCCGGGCCCACCAGAGCCAGAGCCCGCAGCAGCGTGTCGGCGTGGATCGTGCCGGCTCCGAAGCCGGTATCGATCCCCGAGGTGGTGACGAGGCGGGTCAGCTCGCGCCGATGCTGAGCGGCGTGGAGAATGCTGGCGGCCACGGAGGCGGTGATGTCGAGGCTGGCGTCGGTGCACTGGGGCTGGCGCACGTCGAGGAGGACGGTGACCCGGCCTTGCCGAGGGCGTTCGTCCTGGCGGACCAGGAGTTGGTCGTGGCGGGCACTCGACGGCCAGTGGATACGCCGGAGATCGTCGCCGCTCACGTACGGGCGGAGGGCGTGGAACTCGTCGCCGCTCACGCTGAGCGGCGCGGACAGGTCGGTGCCGGCATGGGGGTCGGTGCCGTCGGGTTGGGGATGGCTACCGAGCGGATGGATGACGGGATGCACGATGAGATCGGCCCGGGGTGCGGCCTGGGCGCGCACCTGGGCCAGCCCGAACGGGTCGACGACCTCGATCCGCAGAGGCCCCACTCCGACGATGCCTCGTTTGTCGGTGGGTAGCCGGTAGGCGGCGGCAGTGTCGCCGCGGGGGTCGATTGGCGGCACCAGCAGGCGGGCTCCCTTCGTGCCCGACACGGCGTCCTGGAGCCGCAGTACCGGCGAGCGGCGGCTGGCCCGGTTGTGCAGACGCAACTCGACTCGGGCCGGCGCCCCCGCCGGAACCCGCTGGGGTTCGAGCATGCGGGTGACACCCAGATCGAGGGGCTGGCTGCGGATACGGATCACGCTGAGGATCACCAGGCCGATGACCAACGCGGCGAGGACGTACAGCTCGATCAGGCCGAGGAGCCGGCCGGCCACCAACAACACCACCCCCAGAACGGCCACCAGCCAGCCGATGCGGGTCGGCACCAGACCCCTCCGGTCAGCTCACCGACCCGGCGCGAACCGGGACGCGATCGAGAATGTCGCGGAGGACAGCAGACGCATCGAGTCCCTGGAGCTGCGCTTCAGGACTGACGACGAGTCGGTGGGTGAGCACGGGATCGGCGAGGAACTTGATGTCGTCGGGGCTCACGAAGGTGCGCCCGTGGGCGGCGGCGTGGGCCTGAGCCGCTCGCTGCAGGCTGAGGATGGCCCGTGGCGAAGCCCCCAGCGCCAGTGAGGGATGCTGGCGAGACGTGGTGGCCAGGTCGATGAGATACCGCCGCAGGCCCGGTTCGACGTGCACCCCGTTGAGGGCACGGCTCATACCCTGCACCTCGGCCGTGCTCACCACCGGGCCGATCGAGGCCAGGATGGCGGCGTCGTCGCTGGAGCCGTGACTGGTCAACAGCTCGAGCTCGGCGTCAGGGGCCGGGTAGCCCACCGAGATCCGCATGAGAAACCGGTCGAGCTGGCTCTCCGGGAGGGGATAGGTGCCCTCGTGGTCGAGCGGGTTCTGGGTGGCGATGACCAGGAAGGGGCGATCGAGATCGTGGGTGGTGCCATCGACGGTCACCTGGCGCTCGGCCATGGCCTCCAGCAGGGCTGACTGGGTCTTGGGTGAGGCACGGTTGATCTCGTCGGCCAGGACCACGTTGTGGAAGATCGCCCCGGGGCGGAACTCGAACGAGCCCGAATTGCGGTTCCAGATGCTGGTGCCCACCACGTCGGCCGGGAGCAGATCAGGGGTGAACTGGATCCGGCCGAACGTCCCTTCGACCGACCGGGCCAGGGCTTTGGCCAAGGTGGTCTTCCCGACGCCGGGTGCATCCTCGACGAGGCAATGGCCCTCGGCCACCAGGCAGACGATGACCAGGTGGCTGACCTCGTCCTTGCCCTTCACCACCTCTCCGACGTTGGCTCGAACAGCATCGAACAACTCGGAGAAGGTGCGAGAGGTCGTCTCGGCTGCGCTCACGGGGTGGTCCCTCCGGAAGTGGTGGAAGCTCGGACCTGCCATCGTACGGTCTCGGCGCCCGTACCTGAACCGCGGGTCGTTGCCTTGGGCCCGGTCCACCCTCGGCCGCTGGGGTGAGGAGTGTCGCCCACTACGGTGGGCCCGATGCCCGAAGTACTGGCCGTCGACATCGGTGGCACGAAGATGGCGGCCGCGCTCGTCGATGACGACGGTCGGCTGCGTTCGAGACAACAGGTTCCCACGATCGATACCGACGACGCCGAGGTGCTGTTCGGTTCACTGACCACCGCGATCGACGAGGCGTTGGCCGACGGTTCTGATGCGACGGTATGCGGGGTCGGCTGCGGCGGACCCATGACCCGAGGCGGTGAGGCGGTCTCGCCGCTCAACATCGACGCGTGGCGCGGCTTCCCGCTCCGTTCGCGCCTGGCCGATCACCTCGGCTTCGACGTGGTGGTGGACAACGACGCCAAGGCCCTGGCCATGGGCGAGGGATGGCAGGGGGCAGCCCAGGGTGTCGATGACTATCTGGCGATGGTTGTGTCGACCGGCGTCGGCGGCGGGATCGTCATCGATGGAAAGGCACTCCACGGCGCCGACGGCAACGCCGGTCACATCGGCCACCTCATCGTCGAGCCAGGGGGTCGGTCCTGCGCGTGTGGTTCGCGCGGGTGTCTCGAGGCCGAGGCCTCGGGGACTGCCATCCAGGCCATAACCGGACGACCGGCGGCCGAGGCGGGGCCGGCGATGCGACACCGGGTGGGCACACTCGTCGGGCGGGCGGTGGCGCAGATCATGGTGCTGCTCGATCTGCGACTGGCCCTGGTGGGTGGCTCGGTTGGTCTCGGCTACGGCGACGTGTTGTTGCACTCGGCTCAGGCCGAGATCGATCGGTTGGCTCGCATCGAATACTGCGCGGGTGTTCGTATCCAACCGGTGGGCTTGGGGCCCGACGGTCCGCTCATCGGGGCCGCATCGCTGGCCCGACAGGCCGGCGGCGACCAATGAGGACCGCCCGTTGGTTTGCGGCCGTGGTTCTGGCGGTGGCGCGACGGCCGGTCCTGTGGGCCACTGCGGTGGCCCAGATCGGGCGTCTGGCCCCGCCCGGTTGGTGGCGGCGACGCCCGTTTCTCCCCCTGCCCCCTGCTGACTACCTGCACTTTCGGATGCAGACCGCGTACGGCGACCCCGATCGGCTCCCACCGGTCGACGATGTGGTGACGTACCTCCGATGGTGCCGCCGATGGCCATCGGGCTGACCGCCGGCTTGCCATTCAAATGCACTGTTGGCGGCGGTTCGTTACCCTCGGTCCATGAGCCGGGCCCTGGTGCTGAACGCTACCTACGAACCCCTGGCCGTGGTGACGGCCCGTCGAGCGGTCTGTCTGGTGCTGGCCGACAAGGCCATCCTGCTCGAGGACAGCGGCCGCTTGCTGCGCAGTGAGAGGACCGAGTTGGCCGAACCATCGGTGGTTCGTCTCACTCGATTCGTGCGGGTGCCGTTCCAGCGGCGACGGGCATTGAACCGGCGGGCGGTGTTCGCCCGCGACGACCACACCTGCCAATACTGCGGCGGTCGGGCCGAGTCGATCGATCATGTTGTGCCCCGTAGCCGCGGCGGAGGTCACACCTGGGACAACGTGGTGGCGGCCTGTCGACCCTGCAATGCCTCGAAGCGAGACCGTCTGCTGGCCGAGACCTCGATGCATCTTCGTCGGGTGCCCGGCCCCCCTGAGCTCCATACGTGGTTTCGGGTGGCGGCCGGGGTGGTGCCGCCTCGATGGGAGCCCTACCTCGACGTCTTCGCCGGCCGCGCCAGCGCGTGAGCGTCCGGTCGCCGGCCGACAAGCGACGATGGTGAACCGGCCCATGGAACGGGCGGGAAGATCTCGGTGAACTGGCCGATACACGAGCTGGCCGGCACTGCCGACGAGCTCCACCACCTCGAAACGGGTGCCGAACGTGGTGCGTGGCTGCTCCATGTCGACCGTCCCACCCTCGTGTTGGGTAGTGCACAATCCGCCGACATCCTCGACCACGAACGGCTCGAGGCATCGGGTGTGGTCGTGGCCCGGCGGCGCTCCGGCGGCGGCCTTGTCGGGCTGGAGCCGGGTGGGTCGTTGTGGGTTGATGTGGTGGTGCCCGTCGATGATCCGCTCTGGCGAGCCGATGTGGGGAGATCGTTCCTTTGGCTGGGTGAGACCTGGCGATCGACGGTGGCCGCCTTCGGCCTGGACGGTGTGGTGGTCGACCACCCCCACCGAGACCGAGCCTGGTCCGAACTGATCTGTTTCGCCGGGCACAACACCGGCGAAGTCCTGGTGGGGGAGGGGAAGGTGGTGGGACTGTCGCAGCGGCGAACCCGTGAGATGGCGCGTTTCCAGGCGCTGGTGTTGCTCGATCCGTCACTCGACCTGGTGATCGATCACCTGGCCCTGGGCGATGGCGATCGAGAACGTCTGCGCACGCAGTCGTCGGCCATGACCGCGGCGGTGCCCGCGTCGGCCGATGTGCTGGTCGAGCGGTTCCTGGACGAGCTCGCCGGTCGCTGACGGTCGAGGCCCGGTGGGTGCGGCGACGGCGGCGGTGCTGTGATCGCAGCTTCGCTGTGACCGCAGCGGTGAGGTTTTGACCGGTGGTGCTCGTGCGGGTCCTGGCCCATCTGGCCGGTCGCTGACTGCGTTCTGGGGCGTCCGGGCTGACCCGGCGCGCCCCGCGACGGGGCAGTGGTCGCCGTCCCACCCTATCGAACGCCTGTTCGAAAGTGGATGATTTGTGAAGAAAGTGGGGGAAAATGCTTGCGTAGTGGGGGACTATCCCATAATGTGGCGCGACATGGGAGAGCAGGCCACACCAACCGCCACCGTTCATTCGCTCTTCGAAGCCCGTATCCGCCATCAACAGGACCAGGGGAACCGGAGTGACCTTCGTCGGAACGTTCGAGCACACGATCGACGCCAAAGGGCGTCTCGTGCTGCCGGCCAAGTTCCGCGGTCACCTGGCCAAGAGCGCCTATCTGGCGCCGCAGGGTCAGTGCCTGGCGCTGTGGGAACCGGACGAGTTCGACTCGATGCTGTCCCGACTCCGGGAGAAAGCTCGCGACCAGAAGATGGACACGCGAGTGCTACTCAGCCTGACCGCCAATTCCGAGGAGGTCGGACTCGACGCCCAAGGTCGAGTGCTGGTCTCGGACCGGCTTCGCACCTTCGCCTCGTTGGATCGCGAGGTGGTGCTGTTGGGAGCGATGGACCACGTCGAGATCTGGGACCGAGCCCGCTGGCAGCAACAACAACCCGAATTGGACGCCCTGATGACCCAGGCCCTCGCGGAGGGCCTGGGGGTCTGAGCGTCGCCTGAATCAACCACCCACCACGACAAGAGAGGAGATCACCACCCACACGAGCTCGTTCATCGGCAGTCTCCCGATCGACAGATGGAAGCCCCTACTCCGCCCGCTTGCCATCCAGCTCGATCGGGGGAGAAATCCCGACGTGCGCCCGTCGATCGGGGGACTGCCGATGGCCGAGCCGTGATGACCAGGCCC
>JBPCTQ010000038.1:0-15601 GCA_051011595.1 Acidimicrobiales bacterium | reverse complement strand
AGGTCACCCTGGCTGGCGATGTAGTACCCCATGGCACCCAGCGGGTTCTCGGTCTCGACCCACGCTTCGCCGGCCGGCACCTTGATGATGCGGGGAACCTTGGCCATGATCGGCCCGGAGGGGATGGAGTCGAGCAGCTGCTCCACGATGTGGGTGCCTTCGCGCACCTCCTGGAGCCGCACCCAGAAACGAGCGAAGCTGTCACCGTCGGGGTGGGTCCACACCTTCCATTCGGCCTGGTCGTACACCATGCCGTCGGGTGCGTCGCGGCGCAGATCCCAGTCGACTCCGCTGGCCCGGATGTTGGCGCCGGAGAGCCCGTACGACAGCCCGACGTCGGCGGGGATGATGCCGATGCCTCGGGTGCGGGTCTGGAAGATCTCGTTGCCCTCGACCAGCGTCTCCATCTGGTCACAGAACTCGCGCATACGCACCATGGCGGCCTTGGTGCCTTCGATCCATCCGGCCGGCAGGTCGTCCTTGAGACCGCCGATGCGGTCGAAGTTGGGGTGGAAGCGACCGCCGGTGGCCGACTCGATCTGGTTCAGCACGAACTCACGGTCTCGGAAGGCGTAGAAGACCGGGGTGACCGCACCCAGCTGCACACCCATGTCGCCGACGAACAGCGCCAGGTTCGAGATCCGGGACATCTCGAACAAGATGGTGCGAATCCAGGCGGCGCGAGGCGGCGCCTCCACCTCCATCAGCTTCTCGGCGGCCAGGATGAACGGCACCTCATTGGCGAAGCTGCCCAGCCAGTCGATGCGGTTGATGAGGGTGGTGACCTGGGGATAGGTGCGCACCTCGGTGAGCTTCTCGTAGCCCCGGTGCATGTACCCGATGAGGGGTTCGGCGGCGATGACCTGTTCGCCGTCGAGTTTGCAGATGAGGCGCAGCGTGCCGTGGGTGGCCGGATGCTGGGGCCCGATGTTGAGGGTCATGCCGTCGGTTTCGATCTCGACGTTGACCCGCGAGTCGGCGGCCTGCTGGGCAATGTAGGAGAGCTGTTGGCGATCGGATACGGCGGTCATGACGGGCTCTCCTCGCCGGCCTCGGCGTCGTCGTCGTCACCCTCGCCGGGCAGGAGCTCGACGTCGACGATGCCGGGCCACGGTTTCACCTGGCGGGCCAGCAGCGGGAAGTCCTTGCGCAGCGGGTTGCCCTGGAAATCGGTGGGCAGGTACAGGTTGCGCATGTCGGGGTGGCCGCGGAACGAGATGCCGTACATCTCCCACGTCTCACGTTCGTGCCAGTTGGCACCGGAGTACTCCGAGATCCACGAGTCGATCTCCATGTCGTCGCCCACGTCGGCCTTGAGGGTGATGCCCCACATGTCTTCGATGTTGTTGACCCGGGCGAACACCTGGAACCGCGTGTCACCGCCGGCGTAACCCATCTCGACCGGTTCGGGTTCTTTGGCCGAGGTGCCGTCGAGGCTGTGGTCGACCATGGCGTCCATGTCGCGACCGAACGGCGAGGGCTGCCAATCGATGGCCGACAAGAAGTTGAAGTACCGACAGTTGAGGCCGTGGCGCAGGTAGGTGGCGGTGGCCAACCAGGCATCGGCACCAACTCGAACCCAGATGTCGTTGCCCGGGCGAATGTACGAACCGGTGACGGCGTCGCCGAGTTCGGCCTGCATCGCTGCCAGCAGCGCCTCACGGCGTTCGTCGGTCTCGACGACCTCGGCCTCGGGTTCCTCTTCGGTGGTGGTATCGGTCACGGGAGCGGCCTATCCGTCGACCACGATGGGTTCGCCCTGCCAGCGTTGGGCCGGGTCTTCGTTACGGATGCGCTCCTGGAGCAACACGATGCCCTCGAGCAAGGCTTCGGGGCGGGGCGGGCAGCCCGGCACGTAGACGTCGACCGGAATCACCTGGTCGACACCCTTGGTGACCGAGTAGCTGTCCCAGTAGGGCCCACCACAGTTGGCACACGACCCCATCGAGATGACGTATTTGGGGTCGGGCATCTGTTCGTAGAGCCGGCGAACCGAGGGGGCCATCTTGTCGGTGACGGTGCCGGAAATGACCACCATGTCGGCCTGGCGGGGGCTGGCCGGCAGCGGAATCACGCCGAGGCGCATCACGTCGTAGCGCGGGGACACGAAGGCCGCACCCATCTCGATGGCACAGCAGGCCAGACCCCACTGGTACACCCACAGCGAGTACTTGCGGCTGATGTTGAGCAGGGCGGTCAGCGGCTTCGGCAGCTTCCCACTTTCGACGAGTCCCATGGCTGCTGCCTCAGATCCAGCGAAGCACGCCCTTGCGCCAGGCGTAGGCCAGCCCGAGCACAAGGATGAAGATGAAGATGGCCATTTCGACGAGCCCGAAGACGCCGTAGGCCTCGAGCCGGGTGGCCCACGGGAAGATGAACACGGCTTCGACGTCGAAGAGCACGAACAGCAGGGCGAAGACGTAGTAGCGGATGTTGCTCTGGCTCCACATGCCGCCGGTGGCGTCGACACCGGACTCGTAGGTGACGAGCCGTTCCTCGGTGGGGTTGTTGGGGCGCAGTGCAGCCCCCAGCATCACGAAAACGCCAACCAGGAGCACGCCCACACCGCCAAAAATGGCGACCACGAGATAGGTGCGGAGGAATTCGGACACGAGGACTGAGACTACTGACGGGTCAGGGGGCAGGCCAAAGCGGCCCAGCGGGGCTTTTCCGCCTGAAATGTAGCGTCTGGCCGCCCCTCGGTGAGCCATGTCCCGGCAGTGACACACCCGAACTGGCGGTCCCACGCGTCACCCATGACGCGCCCCACCGCCAGAACGCCCCGCGCCCCGAACTGGCGGTCCGACGCGTCACCTATGACGCGCCCTACCGCCAGAACGGTCAGGGGAGGCTCAGTGGTCGTCGGCGGGCAGGGTGACCACCTCGCGCGCCAGCCACGCCGTCACCACGAACAACGCGGCGGCGGGCAGTCCCACCTGGAGCACCGAGAACAACTTGCCCGCTCCCCCGCGGCCGTTCTGCAGGGTGAGCACGTTGATCATCCCGAACACCGCCACCAGCGCCAGGATGGCGCTCACCTGGAAGATCCACACCCGCAAGAACCGGGGCACGGTCCCGGCGGGCGCCGAACACAACAACACCGCAGCCAACAACAGCACCAGCCCTTCGAAGGCACCGATGTGGTTGGTGAACACCAGGAACCGCACCCGGCCGGTCACCGCCTCGGCGTCGATGGCCCCCACCACCGCGGCCGCCACCCGCAATCCGACCACGGCCAACAAGATGCCGATGACCAGTTCGCGGGCTTCCGACCAGGGAACCGGTCCGTCGTCTCGGGTCACTCCTCGAACGACAGAGCCGGGTCGACGGGAACCCGGGGTGTGTCGACCTCGGGCCGGACCAGTCGGGGTTGCGCGTCATCGGTGATCTCGTCGATGGGCGCCGGATAGATCCCGAACCCCAGGGTGAACAGCGCCGCAATCGCCAAGGCCACCCGGGCCGGGCGGGGCACCGTCACCGGCACGGCCTCATCGGCCTCGGCATCGTCGTCTTCGAGGAACATGGCCACCACGATGCGCAGGTAGATGAAGGCGGCGATCACCGCCGACAGCATGGCGATGACGGCCAACCAGAAACTCCGGGAATCGGTGGCGGCGGCGATGACCCCGAACTTGGCGATGAAACCGGTGGTGAACGGCACCCCGGCCTGAGCCAACAAGAACACGGTGAACGTCAGCGCCAGCATCGGTTGTTGACGGGCCAGGCCTCGATAGTCGTCGAGCGAATGGCGATGGTCACCTGAACGACCGACCACGGTGGCCACCCCGAAGCTGCCCGCCACCATGAAGGTGTAGGCCACCAGGTAGAACACTGCGGCCGAGGTGCCCTGTTCGGTGGCGGCGTGGACGCCCAACAAGATGAACCCGGCGTGGCTGATCGACGAGTAGGCCAGGATGCGTTTCACGTTGGTCTGCATGACAGCCAACACCGACCCGACCACCAGGCTGAGCACCGCCAGGACGTACACGGCCGGCTGCCAGTCGAGCTGGTAGTTGCCGAAGGTGGTGACGAACACCCGCACCAGCGCAGCGAAAGCCGCCACCTTCACGCCCGACGCCATGTAGGCCACCGCCGGGGTGGGTGAACCCTCGTAGACATCGGGTGTCCACGAGTGGAACGGCACGGCTGCGATCTTGAAGCCCAGACCCACCAGCAACAGCGCGAACCCGATGAGCAGATAGCCGTCGTCGCTCAGCACCCGACCGGCCAGGAACTCCCGGATCTCGATCAGGTTGGTGGTGCCGATGGCGCCGTAGACGAAGGCGATGCCGTACAACAAGAACGCCGACGCAAACGCCCCGAGCACGAAGTACTTGATGCCGGCTTCTTGGCTCTCGGCCCGACGCAAGTGCATGGCCGCCATCACATAGGCCGCAATGGAGAGCACCTCCAGGCCCAGGAACAACACGATGAGGTCGGTGGCCGACACCATCACCACGCCGCCGGCGGCCGACAACAACAACAACACGTAGAACTCGGCGCCGCGCATGCCCTCGCGAGGGAGGTAGTCCCAGGCCAACAGTGATGCCAGCACCACCGAGGCACAGATCACGCCGGTGAGCACGAGCGAGAAACGGTCGCTGGCGAACACCCCGCCGATGGTGGAGATCGACCCGCGGTCGTCGATGTCGCCCCACAACCAGATCAGGGTCAGTGCCGAGATGATGGCGACCTCGCAGCTCCACATCGGAGCGAACCAACTCGGGAGCGACTTCACCAGGGACTGGACCATCAACAACACGACCGCACCCACACCCAGGATGATGAGTGGGGTCAGCACGAACCAGTCGATGGTGGGGTTCGGCACGGGGGTGGCCTGGGCGATGAGGGGGATCATTCGTGATCCTCACCTTCATCAGCGTGTTCGTCGTGTTCGTCGTGTTCGACCTCGCCGAGGTTCTCACCCTGGTCCGACGTCGGCTCCTCGAAGTCGTCGACGTGGGTCTCGACGTGGGCGATCAGGGCATCCACCGCCGGTTCCATTCGTTCGAGCATCGGCTTGGGATACAACCCGAGGAAGAAGATCAGGAACAGCAGCGGGGACAGGATCAGGCCTTCCCGCAACGTGAGGTCGGTGACCGACTCGTTCTCCTCGGTGAGCGGCCCGTGGAACACCCGCTGGAAGGCCCACATCAGATACAGGGCAGCCAGGATGACACCGGTGGCCGCGACGACCGCCCACCAGCGATGAGCCAGGAAGGCACCGAGCAGGGTGAGGTACTCGCCCACGAACCCGTTCAGCCCGGGCAGACCGATGCTCGAGAACATGACCACCACGAACGATCCGGCCAGCAGCGGGGCCACCTTCTGCAGACCCGACAGCTCCGAGATCTGGCGGGTGTGGCGCCGCTCGTAGATCATGCCGACCAACAAGAACAGTGCGCCGGTGGAGATGCCGTGGTTGACCATCAACACGATGCCGCCGGTGACACCTTCGGTGTTGAGCGCGAAGGTGCCGAGGATGATGAACCCCAGGTGGGCCACCGACGAGTAGGCCACCAGACGTTTCAGGTCGCGCTGCATGGTGGCCACCACCGCGCCGTAGATGATGCCGATGACACCCAGGGTCATCAGGAAAGGCCCGAAGTAGACCGCGGCCTCGGGGAAAACGAAGACACCCAGGCGAATGAACCCGTAGGTACCCAGCTTGAGCATCACGCCGGCGAGGATGACCGAACCGGCGGTGGGGGCCTCGGTGTGAGCATCGGGCAACCACGTGTGCAGCGGGAACAGAGGGACCTTCACCGCGAAGGCGAGGGCGAAGCTCAAGAAGATCCACCGGGCGGTCACCGTCGCGATGCTCTGGCTCTGGGCGATCTCCACCAGGTCGAAGGTGAGGTCACCACCCACCGCCGACCGGTGCAGGGTGACGAGGCTCACGATGCCCACCAACATCAGGGCCGACCCGAACATCGTGTAGATGAAGAACTTGGTGGCCGCGTAGATGCGGTTCTCGTGGCCCCACCCACCGATGAGGAAGTACATCGGCACCAGGACGATCTCGAAGAACACGAAGAACACGAACAGGTCGAGGGCGACGAACACGCCGAAACAGCCGGCCTGGAGCAACAACAACCACGCGTAATACGGCTTGGCGTCGTGGTCGGGGTTGACGGCCACGATGGCCAACGGGAACAGCAGGCCGGTGAGCACCACCAGGAACAGCGAGATCCCGTCGAGACCGAGGTGCCACGAGATCCCGAGGCTCTCGATCCACGTCCAGTCGTTCTCCACGAACTGGAATCCACCGTCGGTTTTGTCGAAGTCGGCCAGCAACCACAAGCTGATGGCGCCGGTGGTCCCGGAGAACAGCAACGCCAGCAGTCGGTGCAGATCGCCGCGGCTGTTGGGCACGAGGGCCAACACCAGCGCACCAATGGCGGGCACCACAACGAGGGCGGTCAGGGCGGGAAAGCTCACCATCTCGGCGGCCAGGACAGGGGTCATGACAACCCCCTCAACACGAACCACAGCACCACGAGCACCGCACCCAGGGTGACGGCGGCCGCATAGGTACGGACCAGGCCGGTCTGGAGCGACCGCATGGGCCCGCCGACCAGACGCACCAGGCGACCGGCACCGTTGACGGCGCCGTCGATGATGTTGGTGTCGAACCACGTGACGGCATCGAACAGTCGACGCCCGGGACCACCCATGAAGCCGGTGATCGACTTGTCGTAGTACCAGGCGTTGGCAAGAACGGGCTGTTCGATGCGGCGGATCGACAGCTTGTGGCGGAGATACACCAGGTAGCCGAGGGCCACGCCGAGCGCCGAAGCGGCGATGGCGATCAGGGCCAGCACGACCTTGCCGGTGTCGCTGGTGCCCACCACGTGCTCATGGGCCAGCGAGGGGGCCAACCAGTCCTCGAGCCAGTGGCCAGTCACATCGAAGGGGAGGTTCAAGATGCCGGCGAAGATGGTGGTGCCCGCCAGCACCAGCAAGGGCACCGTCATGGTCCACGGCGACTCGTGGGGAACGTACTCGCGGCGTTCGGCCACGGCGTCGGGCAACCGCTCCTCGATCATCGCCAGGTCGGGGGCCTCGTACAGGTCGTACACCGGCTCGGGACGCTCGGCGTCGGCCGCCTCGACCCGGTTGCGCAAGACCGCGGCCTGTTCGGCGGCGGCCCGGGCATCGGCCGCGGCGGTGCGGGCATCGGGAACGGCCTCACGGGCGCTCTTGCGAGCCGCAGCCGCAGTTTCGACCGCCGCTTGGGCTGCTTCTCGACCCTCGTCGTCGGCCTCAGCCAATGCGGTCTCGGCCTCGGCGAATGCACTCACCGAACCTTGGAAGCTGCTCTTGGCTTCGTCAACCGCCGACGCGGCTTCAGTGGCTACCGCCTCGGCCTCGTCGGCGCCGGAGCGGGCGGCCTCCACCTCGGCGGCCCAGGCGGCGTCGATCTCGGCCGGTCGGGCGTCGGCATACCGGTACCGGCCGAAGAAGGTCATCATGACCTGGCGGGTCATGTAGAACGCGGTGAGCAGGGCGGTGACGATGCCGACCACCCAGAGCAACGTGCCGCTCGTGCCACCTGCGTCCCAAGCCCCCAGCAGCACCTCGTCCTTGGACCAGAACCCGGAGAACGGCGGCACACCGGCGATGGCCAGCCAGCCGATGATGAAGGTGAAAGCGGTGAGGGGCAGCAAACGACGGAGGGCGCCGTAGTGGCGCATGTCCTGGTCGTGGTGCATGCCGTGGATGACCGAGCCGGCCCCCAGGAACAACAGCGCCTTGAAGCTGGCGTGGGTGGTCATGTGGAAGATGCCGGCCACGTAGGAGCCGGTGCCGACGGCCATGAACAGGTACCCGAGCTGGCTCACCGTCGAGTAGGCGAGCACCTTCTTGATGTCGTTCTGGGCCACCGCCACCGTGGCTGCGAACAGCGCAGTGATGGCGCCGACCCATGCGATGAGATCGAGCGACCAGGCGGCCGACACGTCGAGGATCGGGTTCATACGGGTGAGCAGGAAGACACCCGAGGTGACCATGGTGGCGGCGTGGATGAGCGCGGACACGGGTGTGGGACCAGCCATGGCGTCGGGCAGCCACAGATACAACGGCAGCTGCGCCGACTTGCCCACCGCTCCCACCAGCAGCAGCAAGGTGATGGCCGTGGCCGTGGTTTCGGTGAGCCCGCCGGCCACCGGCAGGAACTCGCTGTAGGTCAGCGTGCCGAAGGTGAGGAACACCACGAACATGGCGACCATGAAGCCCCAGTCGCCGATGCGATTGGTGATGAACGCCTTCTTGCCCGCCGTGGCGTTGGCTTCGTCGCTGAACCAGAACGAGATCAACAGGAACGAGCACGCCCCCACGCCCTCCCAACCCAGGAAGGTGAGCAGCATGTTGTCGCCGAGGACCAGCACCAGCATGGAGAACACGAACAGGTTGAGGTAGAGGAAGAACTTCGGAAAGTCGGAGTCACCCCGCATGTACCCCACGGCGAACATGTGGATGAGGGCACCGACGAAGGTGACGAACAGCACCAGATCCATGGCCAGCGGGTCGACCATGAACCCGATGTCGACATTGAAGTCGCCGATGGGGATCCAACTCCACAGGGTCTGCGTGAAGGGCTCGTCGCCCCCCACCGGACCACGCGCCGAAGCGGGTCGGTCGGCCAGGCCCACGTACACCAGCACCGCCACGATGAACGAACCGCCCACCGTGGCAGTGGCCAGCCAGCCCGACCAGGGGTCGCCCAGCTTGCGACCGAAGACGGCGATGAGCACGGCACCCAACAGGGGCAGCCCGGGAATGAGGAAGGTGAGGTCGAGCAGTGCGTCCATGGCGACTATCCCCGCAACGCCGAGAGGTCGTCGGCGGTGGCTCGAGGTCGGCGCCGCATGATGGCCACGATGATGGCCAGACCGACCACCACTTCGGCCGCCGCGACCACCAACACGAAGAAGACGGCCATCTGACCACCGAGGTCACCCAGGTCGTCGCCGAAGCTCACGAACGTGAGGTTGACGGCATTGAGCATGAGCTCGACACACATGAACATCACCAGCGGATTGCGGCGCACCAACAACCCGACGGCACCGATGCAGAAGATCACGGCCGCGAGGATCAGGTAGGCAACGGAGTTGTCCACTATTCGCCTCCGCCTGCGGAGGACCCCGACTCATCGTCAGTCGCTTCGGCATCGTCGCCTCCGCCCGCGGAGGAACCCGACTCGTCGGCCGTTGCTTCACGGGCCGCCTGGGCTTGGTTCATGGCCATGACCATGGGGGCGGGATCGGGGATGGGCTGCAGATCGCCGCGGGGGCGCCGGGCCAACAAGACCGCACCCACCACGGCGATGGTGAGCAACAGCCCGGTGAGCTGAAACGCGAAGACCCAGTCGGTGAAGAGCCGGTCACCGAGCTGTTCGATGTCGGTGCGGTCGGGGTCGATGGGCAACAGGCCGGCACCGGTGGCTTCTTTCACGCTCACGATGACCGTGACGAGACCGGCGAGCAGCGCCGCCCCCATCACCACCGCCAATGGCCGCAGGCCCACCACGGGTTCGACCTCGAGGCTCTCGGTGCGGTCGACACCCACCAACATGATGACGAACAAGAACAAGATGACGATGGCGCCCGCGTACACGATCACCTGGATGGCGGCCAGGAAGTAGGCCTCTTTGGCGATGAACAACACCGCCACGCCGAACAGCGTCTGCACCAGGAACAACGCCGAGTGCACCGGATTGCGGGCCAACACGACCCCCAGCGCACCGATCACGGCCAGGGTGGCCGCGACGGCAAAGGTGATGATCTCGGCGTTCACGAGATCTCGGCCTCGTCGTCGGACTCGGTGACGGCCGTATCCTCGCCGTGCTGGCCGGCTTCGGGCGAGCGAACGCCGTAGCCGAGCTCGCCCGACCAGGCCACCTCGCCCACGTAGTCGGCGTCGCCGGCAGGCGACGTGGCCCGCCTCCCGGCCAACGTGGGATGGTCCTCACCGGGGCGCCAGTCCTCCCACGGCAGCTGCTGGGGCATTCCCTCGTCGTCCACCAACAGCTCGGACTTGGTGTAGATGGCGTCGTTGCGGTTGGTGAAGGAGAACTCGAACAGCTTCGTCTCGGTGATGGCCTGGGTGGGACAGGCCTCCACACACAGGTCGCAGTGAATACACCGCAGGTAGTTGATCTCGTAGATGTAGCCGAATCGCTCGCCGGGCGACACGGGGTCGTCGATCGGGTTGTCCTGGCCCCGGACATAGATGCACTTGGCCGGACACACACCGGCGCACAACTCGCACCCGATGCACTTCTCCATGCCGTCCTCGTAGCGGTTGAGGACATGGCGACCGTGCAGGCGTTCGGGTTTGGGGCTCTTCTCCACCGGATATTCGGTGGTCACCCGTTCCTCGAACAACTTGTCGAAGGTGACACGGAAGCCGCGGACGTAGTCGAGCAATCCCATCAGACGACCTCGTCCTCTGCTTCTTCTTCCTGCACTCGGTCACCGGCGGCGATGGCGCCCAGCAACAACGAGACGCAGATGACCAACAGGCCGACACCGATGCCGACCGCCAACACGATCTGACCGGTCGACCAGTCGTATTCGTTGGAGATGTTGCGGGCGGCCAGGAACAACAACCAGGCCAGCGAGAGCGGGATCAGGATCTTCCAACCCAGATCCATGAGCTGGTCGTAGCGCAGCCGGGGCAAGGTGGCGCGCAACCACACGTAGAAGAACAAGAACACCATCAACTTGACGAAGAACCAGAAGATGCCGAACAACCAGCCGATCTCTTCGATGGGTACTGGCCCCGCCGGTCCACCCAGGAACAAGGTCACGATGATGGCCGACATCGTGATGACGTTCATGAACTCGGCCAGGAAGAACAGCGCGAATCGGATCGAGCTGTATTCGGTGTGGAATCCCCCCACCAGTTCCTGCTCGGCCTCGACCAGGTCGAAGGGCGGCCGGTTCAGCTCGGCGGTACCGGCGATGAGGAACACCACGAACGGGATGAACCCGGTGACCAGCAGGTTCCAGTTGGGCAACGGGACAAAACCGAACAACTCGGGCCCGGCCGCGGCCTGACCGAGGGCGATGTCGTGGGTGCTCAACGACTCGCTCTGGAGCAACACGGCCACCACGGCCAAGCCGAGGGCGGCTTCGTACGAGACCATCTGGGCCGACGCCCGCACCGACCCCAACAGCGGGTACTTCGAACCCGACGACCAGCCGGCCAGCATGATGCCGTAGACCGCCATCGACGACATGGCCAGGAAGAACAGGATCCCGATGTGCGGATCGGCCACCTGCAGATACGTGTCGTGGCCGAAGATGGTGACCACACCATCGCGGTTCACGAAATCACCGCCGATGGGGACCACGGCGAAGACCAGGAAGGCCGGCACCAACGAGAGGTAGGGCGCCAGCTTGAAGACGAACCGGTCGCTCTTGTCGGGGATGAGGTCTTCCTTGAAGAACAGCTTGATGCCGTCGGCGAGGGTCTGGAGGATGCCCCACGGACCGGCCATGTTGGGGCCGATCCGGTTGTGCATGTCGCTGACCAACTTGCGCTCGAACCAGATCATCAACATCACGGCCACCAGCAACAGTGCGAAGGCGACCACCACCTTCAACAAGGTGATGAGCAGCTGAGCCAGCCAGGCATCGTCGAAGAACAGCGGGTCGAGGCCGAGGATCATCCCATCCGCTCCACTCGCACGTCGGTGACCACGTGATCCGCGTCGACCAGTTGATAGGGGTCGGGACCGCCGAGATGGCTGATCATGGCCGCGCTGCCGCGGGGAACGCCGGCGTCGACGGCCACCGCCACATTGATCGATCCACGCGCCGAGCTCACGTCGACCTCGTCGCCCAAGGCCACACCGAGTTTCTCGAAGTCGTGGGGGTTCAGGGCCACCGTGGGTTGGCGGTGCAGTTCGGCCGATGAGGGGCTGGCTGCGAGCGTGGTTCCCTGGTCGTACATCGCCCGACCGGCGATGAGTCGGAGCCCATAGGCGTCGTTGGCCGGCGGTTCGACGGCATCGGCGGGCGTGAACTCGAGACCGCCCGCCACCAGAACTCCCTCGCGATCGCCGGCCTGGGCCGGATCGATGGCGGCATGCATCGGGCTCACGGTGGCCAGCTCGGACCAGATGTCGTCGAGCGATTCCAGGGCCAGATCGGCTCCGAGGGCCACCGCCAATTCGGCTGCGATGATCCAGTCGGCTCGTGCTGTGCCCGGGGCGGTCACCTTCTGGGCCAGGGCACTCACCCGACCTTCGAGGTTGGTGAAGGTGCCGGCCACCTCGGTTGTGGTGGCCGCCGGTAGCACGACGTCGGCCGCGGCCACCGAGTCGGTGGGCAAGGTGTCGACCGCAACCACGGTGGCCACCGTCGAAAGGGCCCGCTCGGCCAAGGCTCGATCCGGGAAGTCGGACAGCGGGTCGGCACCCAACAACACCAACACGTCGAGGTCGCCGTTGGCGGCTGCCGCGAGGATGCCGCCACAGTCGAGACCCGATTCACCGGGGGCCGTCGGCCAGGACGACGGTGGGCTGGTGAGCAGCTGGCGACCGGGCACGAGACCGGGGGCGAGACCCATGTCGATGGCGCCGTGCACGTTGCCGCGGGTGAGGCTGGACAAGAAGCGCACGCCGTCGATGCCGGCCAGCGCGGTGGCCGCGTCGGCCACCACCCGGGCCGACTCGGCGGCCGACGCCCGACCGAGAATGACCGTGACGGGTCCATCACCTGCGAGGGCGCGATGGGCCGCGGCGATGTCGTCGGCGGCAACGCCGGCTGCGTCGCCGCCGTCGCCCGACACCAGCGCTCGCGCCAGCGCCCCCAGCTCGCCGGGCCGTGGGTGCAGGGAGGCCGCGGCGTAGCGGCTGAGACCGGTGCTGCGCGGGGTGAGCTCGATGAGGATGGCACCGTCCTCGACCACTGCGTGGCGCAGGCGGAGGTAGAGCGAACCCAGCGATTCCTTGGGGTCGGGACCGCACAACACGATGGTGCCGCCCGGGGTGCAGGCCTCGGCGATGGTGGCGCGGGGCAGACCGAGCACCAGCTCGGCGGGCAGACCATCGCCCAGCTGGGCATCGACGTTGTCGGTGCCGACGATGCCTTTCAGGAGCTTGGCCCAGGCGTACTGGGCCTCGTTGGTGAGGCGAGCCCCGCCGATGGCGGCAACCCGCGACGCGGGCGCCTTGTTGATGGCGTCGGCGGCGAACCCCAGGGCCGAGGCCCAGGTGGTGACCCGATGGTCGTCACCCGAGGTCAGCAGCGGTTCGGTGAGACGCAGCTCGGAGTTGAGGGCCTCGAAACTGAAACGTTCGCGGTCGCTCAGCCAGCCCCAGTTGACGGCGTCGCTGTCGACCCCCAGGTAGCGCAACACCCGGTTGCGGCTCGACTGGATGACCACCCTCGACCCGACGGAGTCGACCGTGGCGGTGGACTCGACCTCTTCGAGATCCCACGGGCGGGCCTTGAAGCGGTAGGGCTTGGCGGTGAGCGCACCCACCGGGCAGATCTGCACGGTGTTGCCGCTGAAGTACGAGGCGAAGGGTTCGTCGGGAAAGGTGTTGACCTCGGTGAGGTTGCCTCGTCCCTGGAAGTGGATGAGCGGGTCGCCGGCCACTTCTTTGGCGAACCGGGTGCACCGGTCACAGAGAATGCACCGCTCACGATCGAGGTAGACGTTGTCGTTGATGGGGATGGGCTTCTCGAAGTGACGCTTCTCCTCGATGAAGCGGCTCTCACCCGGCCCGTAGGCCATGGTCTGATCCTGCAACGGGCACTCGCCGCCCTTGTCGCACACCGGGCAGTCGAGCGGATGGTTGATGAGGAGGAACTCGAGGACGCCGTCCTGGGCCTTCTTGGTGATGTCGCTCTCGGTCTCGACCACCATGTCGGGGGTGCACGTGAGCATGCACGACGGGCTCAGCGCCGGCCCCCGGCCCGCGTCGACCTCGACCAGACACATGCGGCACATGCCCACGGGGGTCATACGCGGGTGGTAGCAGAACCGCGGAATGTAGACACCGTTGCGCTCGCACGCGTCGATCAACAACTCGCCTGGGCGGGCCAGGACGGGCTGCCCATCGACGGTGATGGCGATGCCTTCGCTGGTATCGGCGATGTCGGTCATGAACGGAGGAACCGTAGTCCTAGGAGGCGCGGACGGGGATGGTCGTGCGGGCGGGAATCTTGTCTTCGAACTCGTGGCGGAATCGGCGGATGGCGCTCACGATGGGTGCAACCGACGATGGCCCCAGCGGACAGATCGTGGTCTGGCGGGGAGGGAACGGGACTGCTTCGAGACCCTGGGATTCGTCGGCGGCGGCCGGGTACGGCCCGGGGCTGATGTTGTCGGCTACGTCGAGCAACATGTCGATGTCGCCGGGCCGACCGTGGCCGTCGTAGATCCGGCGCAGGATCTGTTCCTCCCAGGTGGTGCCTTCACGACACGGTGTGCACTTGCCACACGATTCGCGAGCGAAGAAACGAACGACCCGAAGACAGGCCTGCACGGCGTCGGTGCTGTCGTCCATGATCACGATGGCACCCGAACCGAGCATCGAACCGGCCGCTCCCACCGGGCGGGCCTCGAGGGGCAAGTCGAGATGATCCTCGAAGAACCAGGGGGCCGAGCCACCACCGGGAATGAACATCTTCAGCTGGTGACCGTCGCGGATGCCCTGACAGAAGTTGTCGCCGTAGATGAGGTCGCGGAAGGTGGTGATGCCGTGTTCGACCTCGTAGACACCGGGGCGCTTCACGTGCCCGCTGACCGCGAACATCCGAGTGCCGGGCGAGTCCTCGGAGCCGTACTCCTTGTAGGCATCGGCACCGTTGCTGATGATCCAGGGCACGTTCGACAGGGTTTCGACGTTGTTGACGATGGTGGGTTTGCCGTAGAGGCCGATGGCGGCGGGGAAGAACGGCGGCTTGAGGCGGGGCATCCCCCGGTTGCCCTCGAGGCTCTCGATGAGCGCGGTTTCCTCACCCACGATGTAGGCGCCGGCACCCCAATGCAGCACGACGTCGACCGAGAAATCGGTACCCAGGATGTTCTTGCCCACCAATCCGGCGTCGTAGGCCTCGTTGAGCGCAGTGGCGATGCGTTCCTGGGCCAGCGCCATCTCGCCCCGTACGTACAAGAAGCACTGCGAGAGGCCCAGCGCATAACAGGTGATGAGACATCCCTCGATGAGCTGGTGCGGATCGAGCTCCATGAGGAGGCGGTCCTTGTAGGTGCCGGGCTCGCTCTCGTCGCCGTTGACCACCAGGTATCGGGGCCAGACGCCCTCGGGGCAGAATCCCCACTTGACGCCGGCCGGGAAGCCGGCACCGCCGCGACCCAGCAGCACCGCGTTGCGGACCTCGTCGTGGATCTCTTCGGGGGCCTTGGCCAGACAGGCCTGGAGGGCCTCGTACCCGCCGGTGGACCGGCTGCGGGCCAGCGTGAAGGAGTCGTCGTGTTCGAATCGACCGGTGACGATCTTGGGACCGTCGTTGTGCACGTAACCCGGGGCGTGGGCCAGGTAGCCGTCAACCATTGGCTGCCTCGCCTTCACTGTTGGTCAACCACACCGGCGCAACGTCGACGTCGCCGAGTGCGACCA
>JBPCTQ010000037.1:0-11940 GCA_051011595.1 Acidimicrobiales bacterium | reverse complement strand
TTCGCCGTGGGCCTGACCTGTGGCGGCACCATTCACCTGTTCATCGAACCCCTCGACTGGTAGATGAGCGACACCCCGATCTTCGACGAGCTCCGATCGGCCCTGGCGGCCGAGCAACCGGTCGCTCTGGCCACGGTCGTCGACGGCCCCAACCTGGGGGCCAAGATGCTGGTGGCTCCGGGGTCGGTGCCGCTCGGCACGCTCGGTGAGGACAACCTGGACCGGGTGGTGGCCCGCGACAGCGCGGGTGAACTGGCCGCCGGGCGCACCGGTGTCCGCCACTACGGCGTCCACGGTGAGGCTCGTGAGGAGTCGGTGTCGGTGTTCATCGAGTCGTTCGCCCCGCCGCCGCAGATGCTCATCTTCGGTGCCGTCGACTTCACCGCAGCTCTGGTCAAGGTGGCCAAGGTTCTGGGCTATCGGGTCACCGTCTGTGACGCCCGCGAGGTGTTCGCCACCAGCCAGCGTTTCCCGATGGCCGACGACGTGGTCGTGGATTGGCCCAATCGTCTGCTCGACGCGGTGGGCGACGACCTCGGGCCTCGTGACGCGGTCTGCATCCTCACCCACGACGCCAAGTTCGATGTGCCCGCCGTCCTTTCGTCGTTGGCCACCGACGTGGGCTACATCGGTGTGATGGGCTCGCGGCGTACCCATGAGGATCGAACCAAGCGGTTGGTCGACGCAGGGGTCGATCAGGCTGGTCTCGACCGGCTTCGCTCACCGATCGGACTCGACCTGGGGGCGCGGACCCCGGAGGAGACGGCCATCTCGATCGTGGCCGAGGTGATTGCCCGCCGCACCGGCCGGCCGGCTCCGTCTCTGAAGGACACCGAGGGTGCCATCCACCGCTGAGTGGCTGGGCTGGCTGGTTCAGGTCTGCGGGCGCACGAAGAAGCTGGTGCGCCAATCGAAGCGGGTCTGCTCGTCGATGGACAACTGCCAGGTGTAGCTCTGGCCTGGTTCGAGGGGCAGGGTGGCGAAGTTGATGGCCAGCGGGACGCCGAGGGGATGGCCCGGTCGAGCCCCGGCCGGGCGGCCCGCCTCGAAGCGCCCCCCGACGTGGACCGGGTTCTCGGCCGACGGCACTTGGTGACCGTCCTGGTCGAGCAGATCGAGACGCCAAAGGTGGGAGATGTTGGCTCTGTCCCACGGCACTTCGATGCGGACCGCCACCGACAGCGGCTGGGGCCGAGGCCCGATGAGATGAATGCCCCCACCCAGGATGTAGAGCTTGCTGTCGACCACCTGCGCGGCATCGCAGAGCATGACGATGGCGTCGACCGGTGGCGGGGTGGCGGGGATCGAGCTCACGGCCGATCACCCTATCGGGGTGGAGGAGTCGCTCTGGGGCCGCCACACTGGCGCCATGACTGTTGCCGGAGTGGTGCTGGCGGCCGGTGCCGGTGATCGGTTCACGGCCTCGGACCACAAGCTGCTCGCCGACTTTCGGGGTCGACCGCTGGTGACCTGGGCGGTGGCTGCAGCGGTGCACGCCGCCGCACTCGACGAGGTGTTTGTGGTGGTCGGAGCCGTCGAGCTGGGTGAGCACCTGCCCGCTGAGGTGATCGAGGTGCACAACCCCGAATGGGCGTCGGGGCAGGCGTCGTCGGTGCGGACCGGTGTCGCCGAGGCCCGGCGCCACGGCCATGATGCCGTGGTGATCGGGCTGGGTGACGCCCCGTTGGTTCCCTCCTCCGCCTGGGACGCCGTGGCCCGGGTGACGGGCGACATCGTGACTGCCACCTTCGCCGGGCGCCGGCGACCGCCGACGAAGCTGCACTCGTCGGTGTGGGACGAGTTGGCCACCGAAGGCGATGAGGGAGCCCGTGCCCTCTTCCGAAGGTGGCCCGATCGTGTTCGCGAGGTAGCTTGCGAAGGCGATCCGGTCGACATCGACACGCTGGAGGATCTGGCGCAGTGGAACTGACGAATGACTTCGAAGTGAAGGCTCCGATCGACAAGACGTGGGCGGTTCTCACTGATGTCGAACGTATTGCCCCGTGCCTTCCCGGCGCGCAGCTCCAAGAGATCGAGGGCGATGAGTTCCGGGGACAGGTGAAGGTGAAGGTCGGCCCGATCACCGCCAACTACAAAGGTGCCGCCACCTTCGTCGAACGCGACGACAACAACTACAAAGCTGTGCTCAAAGGGGATGGACGCGACGGGCGAAACGGCAACGCGTCGGCCCTCATCACGGCTGCCCTCGAAACCGTTGATGACGACACCACCAAGGTCACCGTCGACACCGACCTCACCGTCACCGGCAAGGTCGCCCAGTTCGGCCGCGGGGTGATGGCCGATGTCAGCGCCAAGCTGATGGGCCAGTTCGCCGACAACCTCCACGCCCTCCTCGACGAAGACGAGGCCGACGCCGGCTCCACCGCCGACGATTCTGGCTCCGCCGAAGCCGGCTCCGACGCCGACGAGAGTGATCAGGCGGCGCCGGAGGTCGAACCCCTGCCCGACATGAGCGAACCGGTCGCTGCGGCCGAACCGGGCATCCGTCGTATCGATTCGCCCGAACCCGAGGCCGTCGACCTGCTCGAGACCGCCGGTGCACCCGTGCTGAAACGGCTGGCGCCAGTAGTGGCGGTCATCGTGTTGATCATCGTGCTTCGCCGCGTTCTTGGGGACTGAGCCCGAGCTCACCGCCGCCGATCGTGCGCGGGTCGCCGAGCTCTTGGGGCGGGTGCCCGAAGGTGACTACCGGATCGTTGTACGGGATCGCGACGGTGACCCCGTCGTGATCCGAAACGAACCGCTGTTGGCCACCGGTAAACCGATGCCCACCCGTTTCTGGCTGGTCGGCGCCCGCCAACGACAGCTGGTGGGCCGGCTCGAGAGCGAGCGGGGAGTTCGCCGAGCCGAAGAAGCCGTCGACCCGGCCCAGTTGGCCGATGCCCACCGGCGCTACGCCGCCGAACGCGACGGCGGCATCGCAGCCGACCATGAGGGGCCTCGGCCCAGCGGGGGAGTGGGTGGTACTCGCCGGGGCGTCAAGTGCCTGCACGCTCACTACGCCTGGTTCCTGGCCGGGGGCGACGATCCTGTTGGTGCGTGGGTGGACCAACAACTGGAGGAGATGGCATGAACTCGCTGGTGGGGGCCATCGACTGCGGTACGAACTCGACCCGCCTGCTCATCGGCGACGGAGTCCGCCAGGTGGAGCGGCGGATGCGCATCACCCGGTTGGGTGAGGGTGTCGACGCCACCGGCCGCCTCGCCGATGCCGCCATCGAACGGGTTCGGGTGGTGCTCGAGGAGTATGCGGCCGTGTTGGCCGAACACGAGGTGTCGCGGCTGCGGATGACCGCCACCAGCGCGGCCCGCGATGCGACCAACCGCGATGACTTCTTCGCCGTCGCGGAACAGACGGTGGGAGTGCGACCCGAGTTGTTGTCGGGTCTCGAGGAGGGGCAGCTGTCCTTTGCCGGCGCAACGGCCGAGCTCGATGCGGCCGACGGCCCCTACCTGGTGGTCGACATCGGCGGCGGATCCACCGAGTTTGCCTTCGGTGCGGAGCGGTGTGAGGCCGCGGTGTCGGTCGACATGGGATGTGTCCGGATGACCGAGAAGTTCATCGAGTCCGATCCGCCTCGACCCGAGGAACTGCTGGCCTGTCTCAGCGTGACCGAAGCGACGGTCGACGAAGTTCTCCGGAACCACCCGCAGATGCAGCAGGCTCGCCAATTCGTGGGTCTCGCGGGCACGGTCTCCAATACGGCTGCGGTGGAACAAGGGCTGGCCGAGTACGACCGCGCCGCGATCCACCACTTCCGGCTCACCAAGGCCGCGGTCGAAGACGTCTTTCGCACGCTGGTCACCGAGCCCCTCGAAGACCGTCTCCACAACCCCGGACTGGAACCAGAGCGAGGTGAGACGATCATCGGCGGGCTCTGCATCCTGGTCCAGATCATGCGCACCCTCGGCTTCGCCGACTGTCTGGTTTCCGAGGCCGACATTCTCGATGGCTTGGTAGCCAGCCAGCTCTGAGCTGCGTGGGGCCGTCTATGCTGCTGGCTTCATGACCACCTTGTTCGGCCGTCGGGTGATGCTCCGTCCCTTGGCGACGAGCGACTTCGACGCCTGGCAGGACGTTCGCCGACGAAACGCCGAGTGGCTCACCCGGTGGGAGCCGGCCCGGTCGGCTCAGGCGCCCGATCCGGTGGGTGATCGACAGGCCTACGCAGCCCGATGTTCGGCCCGCGATCGTGAGCGCCAGCTGGGTACCGGCTTCGGCTTCGGCGTCTTCGTCAACGGCGATTTCGCCGGAGAGATCAACGTCAACAACGTGGTGCGGGGAGCGTTCCAGAGCGCTCACGTGGGGTACTGGATCGACGAGAAGCAGGCCGGCAACGCCTACATATCCGAAGCTCTGGTGGTGTTGTGTCGTTTCATCTTCGATCAGGTCGGACTGCACCGACTCCAGGTCTCCATCATCCCGCGGAACACGAACAGCCACCGGGTGGTCGAGAAAGTCGGCTTGCGCAGCGAAGGGGTGGCCGAGCGCTACCTCGAGATCAACGGCGTCTGGGAAGACCACGTTCGGTACGCGTTGACGTCCGAGGAATGGTCCGATCGTCGCGACGAGTTGCTGGCCGCCTGGGTCGGCGACTGACTTTGCGCTTGCTCAGCGGGACTTCGTTTTGGCGGCGATGCGAGCCTTGAGGTCAGCCACGAACTGGTGAAAGGCCGGCTGTCGAGTGGAGTCGACCTGGGGCTCGAGCTCGAGATCGACCGCCTTGTCCGATGAACCCACCGCCAGACCGGCGGCGAACGTCGACTTGATGGCTTGCACCAGCTCGGGCGGGCCGGCCGCAGCCACCGCGGCCATGTCACGGGCCCGGTCGACGAGCTCGTTGTCGTCGTAGCAGCGCCACGCCAGACCGGCCGCTTCGGCCTCGGATCCGCTGAGGACGGCGCCGAAGAGGACCATGGCCTTGGCCGTTTGCAGGTCGGTGATGTGGCGGAGCCGCCAGGTGTGGCCGCCGCCCGGATGAATGGCGATCTGGAGGAAACGACTGTCGAACCGGGCCGATTGGCCGGCCACGATGCAGTCGCAGGCCAGGGCCAGGTTCATGCCGGCGCCGACCGCCGCGCCGTTGACCGCGGCGATCGACGGAAGCGAGCTGCCGGCTACCCGAAGAAAGCCGCTGTAGATCGAGCGCAGCGATTCCCCGTCGTCGACGGCCAGGAGGTCGTCGAGATGACCGCCGGAAGAGAAGGCCGGGGGTGCGCCGGTGATGACCATGGCCCCGACGTCCGGATCGTCTTCGAGCCGGTCGACAGCAGCGACCAGCTGGTCGTTCATGGCCGCCGTCACGACGTTGCGCCGGTCGGGATCGTTGAGTGTCACCAAGGCGACGCGGTCGGCGATCGAGGTCTCGACGAGAGGCATTCCCAAAGTGTGTCACGGGAGCGAGCCCGCCCCTCGGTCGGACCGGGTCAGTCGGTGACCATGCTGGCGAACTCGGCGTAGGTGCCGGCCATGGGTTTGCCGCCGAGCCGGATGTCGGTGAGGCCATGCTCACGTGACCACCGGTACGAGTCGCGAGCCGCATCGGGAAGCTCCTCCACCAACTGGGTCAACCAGCCGTTGCTGGCGGCCAGGGAGTCGTCGATGAAGACGTCGAGTCGGCCTCGGACCACCCCGATGGACTCGGAGTCGCCTTCGTTGGCGCGGGCGCTGGCATCCACATCGAGGGTGAAGGCCCACGAGCGGGCGAGCGAACCGTTCACCACACCGTGGAGGGTGCCGTCGGCCTCGACTCGGCCACCGGAGCCGATCACCGGACCGTCGGCGCTGACGGCATGGCCCTCGGTGGTGGCCAGCGGGTTCCATTCCTTGTGGTTGGTCACGGAGAGTCCATCGATGGCGACCGACTTCGAGGATGTGTCCAGATCGGAGAAATCGGGGCCCCGGAAGAACAACGGATGCAGCTTGTCGTCGACCACACGGGAGATGAACCCGTCCGATCCGATGACGATGTCGAAGGTGCCGGAGCGAACGTCGGCCACCGGTTGCTCGCGGCGCCGGTGCTTCACCAACCAGGCCACCAGAATGACAGCCACCACGGCGAGACCGATCCACGCCAGGGTGGACAGGCCGGAACCGTCGTCGGACTCCTGCCCGCCGACAACCGGCGGGGGAGCGGTAGCGCTGCCGTCAGTGACCGCGAAGGTGGAGGTGGCGGTCTGTCCGCCGGCCGCGGTGATGATCACCTCGGCGTCGGGCCCCAGATCGGCGGGCAACGCCACGGTGCCGACATGCACACCGTCGACGACCTCACCGAACACAATCGGTGTCGTCGAGCCGGTGACCGGGTCGACCAACACCCCTTCGGGAAGCGTCGCCGTCGTGAGGGCCGGATCGATGGGATCTCCGGCGGCGTTGACGAACGCCACCTCGACGGTCGCGTCGGATCCGGCGTCGGTGGGCGAGATCGAGATGATGCTGGGTACCACCGTGGCGGCGGTGGCGTGGCGCCATTTGGCGGTCGTTTCAGCGCCGGCATCCACGTCGATCACCGTCGCCGTCCAGTCGCCTTCCAAAGACTCTCCGGCAATCGAGACCGCCACCGTGGCGGGGCTGGCCCACAGAGTGGTGATCGTGGCACCACCCAACTCGTTCGTGCTGTTCACATCACCGGGCAGGCTGAGCTTGTCGCCCGTAGGCGACTCCAGGACGACGTCGTAGCCGAACGCCGCGAAGACACCTTCGAAGGAGAGAGATTCGGTTCCCGCCAGTGCCGAGATCGTCGTCGAACCCTCGGGGCATGCGAAGACACGGCAGACGGCTGTCTCGTCGGAGCCCTCGGTGGCATCGATGAGGTCGTCGATGAAACGACCGGCGGGGGCCAGCAGCTCGGCCCGGGTCGCACCCTCGATGACCATTCCCTCGGCGGGCACCGAACCACAGCTTCCCTGGGCGCCGGCGGTGCCGGCCAGGGTCTCGAGTAGCGAACGGTCGACACCGGCAATCGCGGTTGGGGTCGCCACAATTCCCAAGTGAGCAGGCAGTGACCGCAGACCGTCGATGGTGCCGCCGCTGGCGCAGAGTTCGCCGGTCTCGTCGGCGGTCAGGGCGACAGGGCCGATGGGCAGGGCCACAACGATGCCACACCCGTTCTCGTCTACGCGGTCGACCAAGGCCTGTTGGGCACCCTCGATCCCCGTGGCCAGGTTGGTGACGGTGGTGGGCGCCACGGCGGCCACGGCCTCCACGGTGGACGTGTAGGTCGATGCGTCGAGGGGTGTCCAGTTCTTGGCGACCGAGAAGGTCTCGCTGGTCTGGCCCACCGCGACTTCGACGCTGCGATCGTCACCGTTGAGGGCGACCAGATCAGCCAGGATCAGGGCCGCCACCTCCTGGCGCACCACCGGCGCGACGGCATCGACACCAAATGGATTGTCGACCAGCACCATGGCCGAGACCGACTGAGCGCCGATCAGGCACGACGCGGGGGCGTCTGCCGTCTGCGCACCGGCCGGGGCGAACGGCAGGGTGGTGGTCATCATCACGAACGCCAGTCCGAGGATCAGCAGTCGCCGGAAGGTTGATGTCGTCTTCACGCCGTCCCCATCGGCAGCAGGCGGCGAGATCATAGGAATCGGATATCGAGCCCGTCCGACCCGGTTTCGGGTGTGGGTGACTGCTGTCACAGCCAGCAACGGGTCCCGATGGCGTTGACTGGACGAATGATCGCTCGAATCGGCCACTGGTGTTTCGTTCATCGACGGGTCGCGCTCGTCGCCTGGGTGGTCGGCTTGGTGAGCATCTTCGCGGTGGGCAACGTGGTGGGTTCCGGGTTCGATGGCAGCCAGAACCCGCCTGACTCCGAGACCAGCGATGGGTTCGACATCCTCGACGAGTATTTCGGGGGCCTCGGCACCGGTATCACCGGTGCCATCGTGTTCGAGTCCGAAGCGGGGGTCGACGATCCGCAGGTGCAGGCTGCGCTGGCCGAGATGTTCGTGGCCGCCGACGATCTCGACGACGTCACCGTGCTGTCGCCCTACGCCGGGTTCGGCGGCGGAATCAGCGACGACGGCACGGTGGGCTACGCCGAGGTGCTCCTCGACGAGTCGATCGACGATCAGGAAGCCGGATCGATCGGCGATGACTTGTTGGATCTGGCTCCGGAGGTGGAGGGTCTGCAGGTCGAGATCGGCGGTGCCGAACTGGCCGGTTTCGCACCCCCCGAATCCGAGGTGATCGGTCTGGCCTTCGCCGTCGTCGTGCTGATCCTGGCCACCGGCTCGGTGCTGGCCATGGGCCTGCCGATCGGACTCGCCGTCTTCGGTGTGGCCAGCGGCATCGGGTTGGTGACCATCATCTCCAACGTCACCGGCGGGCCCGAATTCGCCACCACCATGGCCATCATGATCGGGCTCGGCGTCGGGATCGACTACGCCCTGTTCATCGTGACCCGGTACCGCGAAGGGCTCCATCACGGCCTGGCCCCGGAGTCCGCCACCCGCCTGGCCATGGACACGGCCGGCCGAGCGGTCATCTTCGCCGGTACCACTGTGGTGATCTCGTTGTTAGGGCTGTTGTTGATGGGTCTGCCGTTCGTCAACGGGATCGCGGTGGCCGGTGCCACCACGGTGGTGATGACGATGCTGGCGAGTATGACGCTGCTACCGGCCCTGCTCGGGTTTGCCGGTGATCGCATCGAGATCACCCGCTGGCGGGGCCTGATCGCGGCCGGCTTGGCTGCGGTCGCCCTGCTCGGTGTCGGCGCGGGCCTCGACTTCTTGTTGGTGGCCGGGCCACTGGCGCTGGTCGTCCTGATCGCCGGATTCTTCGTGGCGCCGCTCAAACGAGAGGTCCCCACGCCGGCGGCCAAACCGCTGCGCGACACCTGGGCCTACCGGTGGAGCCGGTTCGTGCAGGCCCATCCCTGGCCGATGGCTGTGCTCGGAACACTCGTGTTGCTGGTGCTCACGCTGCCGTTGTTCGGGATTCGACTCGGCTTCTCCGACGAGAGCAACTTCGAGGAAGGGTCAACCACCCGCGAGGCCTACGAGTTGTTGTCCGATGGCTTCGGGCCCGGCTTCAACGGCCCCATTCTGGTGGCGATCGAGGCCCCCGACCCGGCCGACGCGTCGGCGTTGCCCGGGCTGGTGGCCGCCATCGAAGCTGATGCCGGCGTGGCATCGGTGACACCCCCGATTCCGAACGATCCGAACGACCCGGGTGCCTACTTGATGCGAGTGGTGGCCACGTCGTCGCCCCAGGATGTCGAGACCGAGGCCACCGTGAAGCGACTACGGGCCGACGTCGTCCCGGCCGCAGTGGCCGGCACGGCGCTCGACGTGAATCTGACCGGGCTGGTTCCCGGGGGGATCGACTTCTCGGACTACCTGGCCGGCCGCATGCCGGTGTTCTTCGCGGCAGTGCTGTTGTTGTCCTTCGTGTTGTTGATGGTGGTCTTCCGATCGTTGCTGGTGCCGTTGAAGGCGGTGGTGATGAACCTGCTGTCCATCGGTGCGGCCTACGGCATCATCGTGGCGGTGTTCCAGTGGGGGTGGACCAGCGATTTCACCGGCATCGAAGCGGCGCCCATCGAACCGTTCATCCCAATGATGATGTTCGCCGTGGTGTTCGGCTTGTCGATGGACTACGAGGTGTTCCTGCTCTCGCGAGTCCGCGAGGAGTACGACCGCACGGGAGACGCAGTGAACTCGGTGGCCGATGGTCTGGCGTCGACCGCCCGCGTCATCACCGCGGCGGCAGCCATCATGGTGGTGGTGTTCGGCAGCTTCATGCTGGAGGACAATCGCACCGTGCAGCTGTTCGGTCTCGGTTTGGCCGTGGCCATCTTCCTCGACGCGTCGCTCGTGCGGATGTTGTTGGTGCCCGCCACCATGGAGTTGCTCGGTGACCGAAACTGGTGGATACCGGAGTGGCTCGATCGGATCCTGCCTCGCCTGAACGTAGAGGGCGACGTCAGCGAGATATTCCACGAGCTGCCCGAAGACGAGGAGCCGCCGATTCGCAGTGAGGAGCCGGTGCCGGTCTGATCCCCTGCTCCGTCGGGTGTGGCCAGTCGGCTACAGTGGACCCGGGCCCGGTGCTGCGGTATCGGTAGAGGGGAAGTGTTGATCCGTCGTCTGATTCTTGTTGTGGTGTTCATCGCACTCGCTGCGGCCTGTGGTGGCGCCGATGCCGACGACGCGACCGGCGCCCTCGGTGAGGCGCCTGGGGTCGAGAACCCTGACACCACCGACGAACCGGCTTCGGTCTTCCCACTCCCACCGGGTGAGCTGTCGGAGCTGTTCCCCTACAGCGTCATCGACAACGAGTCGGTGCGGTCCGAGACCGCGACGTTCTTGCTAGCCGGCCCGGGTGTCGACGCAGTGATCACCTACTACGACGACCTGCTCTCGGCCATGGGCTACGTGATCGATGACCCCGTGGCGTTGGGCGATTCCCTGGCCATCGACATCTCCGACCCGGCCAATCCCAACGTCACGGCGGTGATCCAGGCCGGTCCGGTGGCCACCGACGACGCCACGGTGCAGCTCAACCAGGAACGCACCGAAATCAAGGAGTAGCGGGCGGCGGGCCCAGCAGGTCCCAGAGGTTGCCGGCGATGTCGACGAACACCACGACCCGGCCGTACGGCTCGTCGCGTGGTTCCTCGGTGAAGGTGACGCCGGCTGCCTCCATACGCCGATAGGCGGTGTCGAAGTCGTCGACGTGAAGGAAGAAACCCACCCGGCCGGCGATCTGGTTGCCGACCGCTTCTTGTTGTTCATCGCCGTCGGCCTGGGCCAACAGCAGTCCGGTGTCGGCGTCCGGGGGTCGTACCACCACCCACCGTTTGGCTTCGCCGGCGTTGGTGGTGGCCGGTGAGTCCTCGATGAGCTCGAAGCCCAGGGCATCGACGAAGAACTCGATGGCCGGGTCATAGGCGTCGACGATCACGGTGACAAGGGCGAGGTGGGCCACGAGGCAGTGCTTAGCACCGAGCCGGCCGGTGGTGGGGAGGCGCGGAGCGGGTTCCGGAATTGCGGCGAAAAAGGCTGGACTCCAGTCAACGAAAATGTTGGACTGGAATCCATGAACTCACGACGAGAACAGAATCGGGTTCGCCAGCGGAGCCGGATCATGGCGGCGGCCCGGGATCAGTTCTCGGCCGCCGGATTCGATGCGGTCACCGTGAGCGATGTCGCCGAGGCGGCCGGTGTGGCCCGGGCAACGGTCTTCAACCACTTCGGTTCCAAGCGCGGACTGGTCGACGCCCTCATCGCCGACGTGTTACGGACCTATCACTCGATGCTCGGTGTGGCTCTGGCCGACACCACCACCCCGACACCGACCTTGATCCTGGCGCTGTTCGAGCAGATGGGTGTGGGCATCGAGGCCGATCGCCGGTTCTTCCGGGGCGTGTTCCAGGGAATGGCGATGACCCAGGTCGGGATCGACGAAGACGGTGCCGCTCACCACCAGACCGAAGCGTCACAACGTCGGCTGACCGAGCTGATCGAACGGGGTCAGCAGCGGGGAGACCTCACCTCGGCTCAGCCCAGCGAGGTGCTGGCGGTGGCCGTCAACATCCTGGCCAACGGCACCATCACCCGATGGTTGTACGACGACGCAGCCGAATCCCTCGCCGGCAGGATGCGCTCGGCCGCCCTGGTGCTGTTGGAGCCTGTGGCCGCCGGCCCGGTCGACACCGATGGGGTGCGGCCGGTGCTGGTACCTCCCGAGGACACCATCGTGGGTACCCCATGAGCATCGTCGTAGCCGACTTCGATCCGTTCGACCCCCTCGTCGCGGCCGACCCTTATCCCTGGTACTCGCTGCTTCGTCGCGACGCACCGGTGCACCATGTGGCGTCCCACGATCTGTGGGTGGTGAGCCGCTACGAACACGTCAGGACCGTGCTCGGCGACACCTCGACGTTCTCCAACGAGGCGATGGCGGCG
>JBPCTQ010000036.1:0-10868 GCA_051011595.1 Acidimicrobiales bacterium | reverse complement strand
AGCTGTGGGCCGACGGCGTCGACCAACCGGTGGCCCGGGTCCGCTCGCTGGCCACGGCGGTCTCCAGTCGGCCCACAATCGCCACCCCACTGGTCACCTCGGCGCTCTCCACTCTGGTGCGAGCGGGCCGGCCGATGAAAGCCGACATCTCGGGGCGCTACCTGGTGTCGCTGGCGCCGGGCAACCTGGTGGGGGCCGATTCGGCCACCCTCGGCGGCGAGCAGTTGGTCGAGTTCAGCCGACTGGGTCTGGGCCTGACCGCATCACCGCTCACCGTGCTGACGGCCGGGGCCGCGGCGATGTCGCTGGTGCAACAGCAGTACCTGGCCCGATCGATCTCCCAGATCGACCGCAAGATCAGCGCCGTGGTCACCCGGCTGCAACACGACGATCACGGCACCCTGGCCGCGGCCAACGAACTCCTCGAACTGGTGATGCACAGTGCGGCCCACGGCACCGTGCCCGAACAGCTCCGCCTCGAGCTGGCCCAGACGCGGGTGCGGGTCAACGCCATCCATCACTCGCGTGCCCAGCCGGTGTCGGACTTCGTCGACCGCATCACCACCGACGAAGGAGAACTCGCCGGCGGGTCGGCGGTGGCCGATGCCATCGACGATCCCGAGGACTTCCAGCGGGAGATGCTGCTGTATCTCGACACCGTGCTGGTGCGGGGCCGGCTGGCCACCATCACCGCCCTGGTGGTGGCCGCCGACGGCCACGGTGCCGACGCCCAACGCTTGCTCGAAGAGGCATCGTCGACCACGCGTGGCGAGTTCTACCGGTTGCAGCGGCCATTGTCGGCCCTGGCCGCCCGAGCTCGTGAGGCCAGTCGGCTCCGCTCGTTGACCTCACGCAACAAGAAGGTGGTCGGTGTCATCACCGACCTCGACGCGGCGGCCATCGAAGTCGAGGAATCGCTCCCACCACCGGTGGGCACCGACGTGGAGTTGATCGCCGAGCTCGAGGACGGCGAGGTCCGAGCGGTCGAGCTACCCGGCTCAGCTGACGACTGAGCACTCGAGCCGATCAGCCCGTCAGATCTCAGCCGGCCAGCACGACATCGAGGTCGGCCAACTCGTACCCGAGCGCCGATGCCACCGCGGGTTCGGTGACCTGGCCGGCGATCACGTTGAGGCCGTGGGCCAGATGCCGATCGGCTCGCATGGCGGCCATGGCACCCATGTCGGCCAGGGCCAGCACATGGGGCAGCGTGGCGTTGTTGAGTGCTTGGGTCGAAGTCTGCGGAACGGCGCCGGGCATGTTGGCCACGCAGTAGTGCACCACCCCGTCGACCACGAAGATCGGGTCGGAGTGAGTGGTGGGGTGCGACGTCTCGAAGCAGCCGCCCTGATCGATGGCCACATCGACCAACACCGAACCGGTCCGCATCCGCGACACCATGTCGGCCGTGACGAGCCGGGGAGCCGCCGCACCCGGCACCAGCACGGCACCGATGACCAGATCGGCGTCGGTGACCAGCCGATCGAGGGCATGACCGGTGGAGTAGATGGTGTGCAGCGTGGCGCCGAAGCGGGCGGCCAGCCGATCGAGCACATCGTTGTTGCGGTCGAGCACGGTGACCTCGGCACCCATACCCACGGCGATCTCGATGGCGTTCTCACCCACGACACCGCCGCCGATCACGACCACCTTGGCCGGCGCCACACCCGGCACTCCGCCGAGCAGGAGACCGGCGCCGCCATGAGGACTCTCGAGATGGTGGGCTCCGGCCTGCACGGCCAGGCGACCGGCCACCTTCGACATCGGGGCCAGCAAGGGCAGGTGGCCGCGGGCATCGGTGACCGTCTCATAGGCGATGCAGGTGGCGCCGCTGGCCACCAGGTCGGCCGTCTGGTCGGCGTCGGGAGCGAGGTGGAGGTAGGTGAACAGGGTCTGGTCGGCTCGCAGGGCGGCCCGCTCGCCGGCCTGGGGTTCTTTCACCTTGACCACCAGCTCGGCCTGCTCGAACACGTCGGCTGCCGTGTCGACCACCTTGGCCCCCGCGGCTTCGTAGGTGTTGTCGTCGGCTCCGATGCCGGTGCCGGCGCCCGATTGCACGAGCACCACATGACCGCGGCTCACCAACTCGGCCGCGCTGCCCGGCGTGAGGCCGACCCGCCGCTCGTTGTCCTTGATCTCGGTAGGCACTCCAACGATCATGCGAATCTCCCCCTCGTCGGTGGTGGTGGCATCCACTGGCCGTGGGCTGCACTCCACTACCGACGGTACGCACAATCGATCGGCAGATGGCTGTGAGTTCTGTAGCCAGAGGGTTCGTTCGCGACGTTTTCTTGCGCTGAAACGTGATTTTGAGACAGAATCATGTGGTGATCGAACTGGACGCGGCCGACCGGGCCATTCTCACCGAACTGCAGCACGACGGTCGTATGACCGTGGCCCAGCTGGCCGAACACGTTCACCTCTCCAGTTCGGCCGTGCTGCGACGGATGCGCCGGCTCGAATCGTCGGGTGTCATCGACCGCTACGTCATGCTCGTCGACCGCAACGCGGTGGGGCGGCCCACCTCGGTGTTCGTCGAGATCAGCCTCACCAGCCAGCACGAAGACCTGCTCGACGAGTTCGAGGCCGCGGTGGGGTCGTGCCCGGAGGTGATGAGCTGCCACCTGATGTCGGGACCCTACGACTACCTGATCCACGTGGCAGTGGCCGACGTGGCCGACTACGAACGGGTGCACCGCTCGCACCTGGCGGTGTTGCCCGGGGTGGCCCAGCTGCGGTCGAGCTTCGCCCTGCGCACCGTGCTCGACAAGACCGCACACGAGCTGGGCGCTCCATGACCATCTCCGACGCCGCACTCGACGAGCTGCGCGAGGTGGGCTTCGTGGTGGTCGAGAACGTGATCGGCTCCGACGAGCTCCAGGCCGCCCAAGACGCATTGTGGGATCACTATCCCCGTCCCGACGACTACTTCGCCGATCCCAGCGCCCACTCGTGGGTGGGCAAGAATGCCTTTTCCGGTCTGCGTGAGGGGCCCTACCCGCAGTGGGCCCTCAACCAGCTCACCTACCATCCCGACCTGGTCGATGCCGCCGAGCGATTCCTGCGCACGACCGATCTCGAGCTGTACAAGAGCGAGTTGTGGGGCAAGTACTCGGGGGCGACCGACTACGAGCAACAGCTGCACCGCGACTTCGGCAACCACTCCCTGGTGGTCCCTCGCCGCGACCGCCGGTGGACGCAGCTCACCACGTTCGTGTTGTTGTCCGACGTGACCGACCAGGACGGGCCCACCGCGCTGGTGCCGCGCGCCGCCGGCGACGAGCTGCCGTACCGCATCCGCCACCTCGAACCCGGGGCGTTGGCCGACCACGAGGTACGAGCCACCGCACCGGCCGGATCGGTGTTGTTGTACTCCACCGACGTGTTGCACCGCGGCACCGACTTCACCGCCGCCGGCCGCAGCCGTTTCGCGCTGCTGGCCGACTACCAGGCTCGTGGCGCCCCGTGGAACGGCAAGATGGCCTGGCCCAACAAGGCCATGAACCCGGGTTTCGGCGAGATGATGGTGCGGGCGTCGGTGCGAGAGCGCGACCTGTTCGGTTGGCCCCGCCCCGACAGCGGATACTGGGACGAGCAGACGCTGGCCGACGTGGCCCGTCGATACCCCGGCATCGACCTCGATCCGTACACCGGCGTCGCCCCCGATCCAGGGGTGGCCGACCCGCCGCCGACCCTCGACCGCACCCGCCCTCGGCTCGGCGCGGTCCAACAGCTCACTGTGCGGGCCACCGGCTGGGCCCGCGGCCGCTTCCACAAGGTTCGTCGCCGCTTCGATCTGTGATCGCCGGTGCGCGCCGTCAGCTCAGTTCGGGACGAGCGTGTCGATCAACGCCGCCGTGAAGAGGGCCCGCCCGTCGACATCGACGTGGTGCAGGTCGTGGAACATCTGGTCGGGCACCGTGGCCGACAGGTCGATGAATTGGGCGCCGGCTCGTTCGGCCCGCTCGGCCATCATCGAGACCCCACCGGCCATGCCGCCCTCCCCCTCCGAGTGGAACTCGGCCATTGCATGCGAAAGGGGCGGGATCACCAGCGTCGATGCACGTCCGCCCGCGACCCAGGCCGCCAGCGACGCTTCCATCAACTCCAAGTGTTGCTCGCACAGGTCCGAGCCCGACGGGCCCCCGTGATAGGCGGTGGCCAATTCGATCTGCTTGTCGATGCGGGTCTGGTCGACGCCCACCAGGGGCGGGAACATGCCGTACGTGGGATCGCGTCCGGGGACCGTGAACGACGGGACGTCTCGACTCGATTCGAACGGGTCGGAGCCGAGTTGGCGGTCGAGCGAGCTGAACGAGTCGGCGCCGGCGACACCGATGAACACCGTCGAACGAGCAGTCTCGATCTCCGCGATGCGGCCGCTGACCGAACACGGGCGATAGAGCCAGTCGGGGCTCAGAATCCACACCACCGAGCTGATATCGGGGGCCAGGGCTATGGCCTCGTCGACCAGGCCGGCGTGCATGTCTTCCACTGCCCCCGGGGTTCCGATGTTCATGGCGTCGAATCCGGCCGCCCGTAGCTCGTTGACATCGATCCCGCGGGCGGCCAGTGAGTTTCCGGCCACGAGCAGGGTGGGGGCCTCATCGGCGGCGACCAGGCGCCGGAGCTCGGTGATGTTCTCGACATGAGTGGGCGAGTACCAATACGGAGACTGCTCGACCTTGGTGGCACCGGACAGCGTGGCGTAGAGCCGATCGTGCTGGGACACCGCGGCTGCGGCAAGGGTGGCGACGTCGGCGTCGTCGGCCACCTCGATGGGAGCTTCGCTGTATCCCAGGGCATGCTCGATACGACCGAGCTGGGTGATGGCCTCGCGGAGGTGTCGCCGCCATTGTTGGGAGTCTGTGCTGCAGATGCCGGCAGCCTTGTCGAGGTGGGCGCGGGCCTCGCGATAGGCGTCGGCCCCGTCCGGGGGCAACCGGGACAGCGCGATCTCCACCATCGCCACGTCGGCGACGGGTGAAGCCGGCGGAATCGGGCACCCCGGGTGCTCGACCAGCCGCATCCGTACATCGAGGAGCAGGGCCATCGCCGGATTGGAGCCCGCCAGCGGAAGCGACGGCTGAGCCGCGACCACCACTGTCTTGGCCGACGACGAGGTGGCAGTGCCACACGCCGTGGCCATGACCGCCACGAGGAGCACGGCCGCCAGGTTCCGACGAGACACGGCGGCGATGCTACCGGCGCCCGCCGGTGGGCCCGCGGCAACCGGCCGGCCCGGGCCGAGCGTCGGAGCGGGGCCGCAACAAACGATCCACGGGCCGCCCGGCCGCGCGCCGGTAGTGTCCGGCCCGATGACCATCCCCTCCGACCTCGAGATCGCCCGCCGAGCCGATCTGCAACCACTGGCCGAAATCGCCGATCAGGCCGGCATACCGGCCGACATGCTCGAGCCCTACGGCAAGGGGGCGGCCAAGATCTCTCTCGACGCCGTGGAGGCCATGGCCGATCGGCCTCGGGCCCGGTACGTGGTGGTCTCGGCCATCACCCCCACCCCGCTCGGCGAGGGGAAGACCACCACCACCGTGGGGCTGGGCCAGGCGTTCCAGCACATCGGTCGGACCGCCACCATCGCCATCCGCCAACCCTCGATGGGTCCGACCTTCGGCATCAAGGGAGGGGCCGCCGGCGGTGGCTACAGCCAGGTGGTGCCGATGGAGATGTTCAACCTGCACCTCACGGGCGACATGCACGCCGTCACCGCGGCCCACAACATGTGCTCGGCCATGGTCGACGCCCACCTCTACCACGGCAACGAGTTGGGCCTCGACCTCCACAACATCACCTGGCGCCGGGTGCTCGACGTCAACGACCGCGCCCTGCGCAACGCGGTCATCGGCCTGGGCGGGCGGCTCGACGGCGTCCCCCGAGAGACCGGATTCGACATCACCGCGGCGTCCGAAGTGATGGCCACGCTGGCCCTGGCCACCTCACTGGCCGACCTGCGAGCCCGGCTCGGCCGCATCGTGGTGGGCTACACCAAGGCGGGCACACCCGTCACCGCCGAAGAGCTGGAGGTGGCCGGGTCGATGGCGGTCATTCTCATGGAGGCCATCAAACCCAACCTCATGCAGACCCTGGAGGGCACACCCGCGCTGGTCCACACCGGACCCTTCGGCAACATCGCCACCGGCAACTCGTCGATCGTGGCCGACCGCATCGGTGTCCACACCAGCGACTTCCTGCTCACCGAGGCCGGCTTCGGCGCCGACATGGGCGCCGAGCGGTTCTTCAACATCAAGTGTCGCTACTCGGGTATTGCCCCCGACGCCGCCGTGCTGGTGGCCACCGTGCGGGGGCTGAAGGCCCACAGCGGGAACCACAAGATCGTGGCCGGCAAACCGCTGCCCGATGCTCTGCTGGCCGAGAATCCCGATGAGGTCCACGCCGGGGGCGACAACCTGCGCAAACAACTCGAGAACATGCAGATCCACGGGGTGACCCCCGTGGTGGCCATCAACGTCTTCCCCGACGACCACCCAGCCGACATCGCCGCGATCAGTGAGATCGCCGACGAATACGGTGCCCGATCGGCGGTCACCACCCACTTCGCCGACGGGGGCCCCGGCGCGGCCACCCTCGCCGAAGCCGTTGCCGAGGCGGCCGCCGAGGACAGCGAGTTCGCGGTGTTGTATCCCGACGGCATGGCCCTGCGCGACAAGATCCACACCGTGGCCACCAGGGTCTACGGCGCCGACGACGTCGAGTACTCCGCCCAAGCCAACAAGCAGCTCGACACCTACGAGGCGGCCGGATTCGGTGAGCTACCGGTCTGTATCGCCAAGACCCATCTGTCGCTCTCGTCGGACCCGGCGCTCAAGGGTGCCCCCACCGGGTGGACGCTGCCCGTCCGTGAGGTGCGGGCGTCGGTCGGCGCCGGCTTCGTCTACCCCATCTGCGGCGAGATGCGGACCATGCCGGGCTTGGGAAAGACACCGGCGGCCAAGGGCATCGACATCGACGAGAACGGTGAGATCGTCGGCCTCAGCTGATTGAGCTAGACCGTGACCATGCAGAGCGGACCACGTAATCCCTTCCTGGCCGACTCCGGTTACGCAATCGGGCACGGTCGTTGCGATCAACAAGACAACACCGCGGGGCCGGGTCCGGTCGGTCCCACCGAAGAGCTGCCGGGTGACGCCCTCCAGTACGCCGCCTTGGGGCCGGGCCACTTCGGCTCGCTGCTGTCGGGTGCGTATCCCGATGGGCGCCGGGTGATCTGGAGCAACGGGCGGTTCAACATCACCAAGCAGGACTACGACACCTTCGAAGTGCTGGCCACGCTGCCCAAGGGTGAGGGTGAACCGCTCACCGACGAAGAGATGCACGCGGCCTTGGCCCAGCTCGACGACCTGCGGGGTGACGCCGCCATCGAGCACGCCATGAACCAGGCGCTGCGGTTCATGCAGGGACTCGACGGTGTGTACTCGCTGCTCGACTGCGACCACACGATGTTCATCGGCACCAAGGTGGCGGTGGTGGCCTACGCCGAAACCGACCCCACCGACCCGGCGTCGGCAATCGTCGAGAAGGCCCGCTGGGAGAAGCCGGACCACATCGACGGCTTCTTCGTCGGGTGCAACATCACCTTCGACGGCCGGCTGGTGTTGAGCACCGACCACGGCTGGTTGGTGGCACTGGCCCGGGACTTCTCCAGCTACGAGGCCATCCAGATCCCGGGCGCAGCCGAGCAGGCGGCCGCCCACTGCGCTCGCATGGAGGCCGAGCAGGGCAACACCGGCTACGGGTGGGTCCGCACCAGCCTGTGTGTCGACGAGGACAACGGCATCTACATCAGCTCGGTCGACCACACCCATCGGGTGGTGTGGACCGGCGATCGTCTGTCGCTCGACGAGGCCGACGGCGCATGGAGCGCCGAGTACCGCAACGAGACGGGACGAGGATCGGGCACCACTCCGTCGCTCATGGGGTTCGGACCCGACGAGGACCGATTCGTGGTCATCGGCGACGGCGACGAGGTGGTGAACATCACGCTGTTCTGGCGGGGCGACATCCCCGACGACTGGGAGCAGCTGCCCAACGCGCCGTCGCGCCGGATTGCCGGCATCGGCCCGGCCAATCTGGGCAACCCCGACCTGGCGGCGCTGCAGACCGAGCAGTCGATCACCGTCTCGGGATACGGCGCCATGACGGTGAACAACGAACCGGCGGCGGTTCCCGATTCGTTCCCGGAGCGGGGTACTCGCCTGTTGGTGTTCTTCCTGGGCCACGACCCGGCCTACACCCCGCACGGCCTGCACAAGTACGAGTGGGATCCGGCCGCTCGGGAGTTCCGCCAGGCCTGGGTGAACCTGGAGGTGTCGTCGCCCAACTCGGTGCCGTTCGTGGCTCAGGAGAGCGACCTTGTCTACACGTGTGGTTCCCGTGACTGGAAGTGGACCATCGAGGCCGTCGACTGGACCACCGGCGAGTCGCGCTTCCACTACGTGGCGGGCGGTTCGCGCGCCAACACACTGGGCGCCGGGGTGATCATCGACGACGACGGTCGACTGCTGTTCGGCAACATCTTCGGCAAGACCCGCATCCTGCGCTGACTCGCTGCCCCGCCGGCTCTCTTCTCTCTTCGTTCTGGTAGTGCAGCGTCAGCCCCAGCGCGTCGCCGCACTACCAGAAGCAACATGATTTCGTTCTGGTAGTGCCGCGTCAGCCCCAGCGCGTCGCTGCACTACCAGAACGGTGGATGTGGCTGAAGATTTCTTGCGCCTGGCGCCAACCGAACGGCGTCCTGGGGCGTCCTCTGGTCGAATGGGAAGTGTGGGCCAGGTCGAGCAGTGCCTTCATCGGGACTACGCCCGGCTGGTCCGGGCCGTTGCTCCGGCTGCGCCCACCGATGCAGATGCCGAGGATGCCGTGCAGGAAGCGTTCGCCCGAGCGTGGGAACAGGAGGCCAAGGGCCAGTCGTTCGAGCGCCTCGACGCCTGGATCGTGACCACCGCACTCAACCAGCTGCGTAGTCGATGGCGTCACCTGGGGGTCCGCCGCCGCAAGCAACCCCTGCTGGTGGAGGCCGACGTGCCGCCGATGGCCGACGAGCTGCTCGATCTCCGACATGCCGTTCACGCCCTTCCCGCCCGGCAACAAGAAGCCGTGGTGCTGCACTACCTCCTCGGTTTCGACATCACCACCACAGCCGACCACCTCGGGGTCGCCGAGGGCACGGTGAAGTCGGCGCTGCACCGGGCCCGGGCGTCGCTGCATGCCGCCATGACCGTCGGAGACGACGATGAGTGACGACGAGCTGCGCCGGCAGCTCGACCGACTGAGCGAACGAGTCGAGCCCCGGACATCGGATCCCGTGGGTTCCGTCCGATCACTAGTTGCCCAGCGGTCACGCCGCCGATGGGCCGGCCGGGGCCTGGTCGCCGTCGGAGCCGCGGCTGCCGTCGGCGTCGGCATCGTGTCGTTGTGGCCCACCGATGACGCGGCCGACCAACCGGTGCGATCAGCCACCACATCGCCCGCGACCACCAGTGTTCCGGCCGAACCCGCCGCCAACACCGTCACCGAGCTCGACCCCGGACCGCTCAGCCCACGGTCCGGAGTGGCCCTGGTCGAAACCGACGGCGGTGTTGTCGTCTGGGGGGGCACCGACCCGGAGCTGCCTGTCAACCTCACCGACGGCGCGTTCTACGACTGGGACTCGGAGACGTGGACACCAATGGGTGAGGCCCCACTCGGGTCGTCACTCGATACCCCGTTTGGAGTGTGGACCGGTGATGAGGTCGTCCTGGCCAGCGGAACCGACGTTGCCGCCTGGAACCCTGGCACCGAGACGTGGAGAGCAATGCCGCCGCTGCCCGCAGAACCGACGGATCTCCACTGGAGCGGCACCGAGGTCATCGCCGCTGGAGCCTGGGCGAGCCTCGACCCCTCCGACGGCGAGTGGACAGCCATCGAACCGCCACCTCGTTCCCTCGACACCAACGATCCTTGGTCGGCCGCGAGTGCGTGGGTGGCCGATCGCTTGGTCGTCGTGCAGACACAGGCCGTCGACACCGCCACTCCACGCATCGCGGCGGCGACGTACAGCCCAGCTGACGGGACTTGGATCGCGCTGCCCGATCAACCCCATCCAGACATCGACTTCGTCACCGTCACCACGCACGACGCTCACATCGTGGTCGCGGACCGCAGTGGGCTGCTGTTCGAGCTCGATCCAGTATCCGGAGTCTGGGCATCGGTCGATCCGGTCCCGTTGCCGAGCTCGGAGGGCGGCTTTCAGCTCGTCTCGGCCAGCGGCACACTGCGAGCCAGTCATTCGCTGGCGACTGTGCGCGACCCGGAGGGTGTGTGGCGGACGACGGGGCCGGTGAACCGACTGCCGGCCAGCGGCCTGGAGCCAACCATCGACGGTCGATTCCTTGGGTGGGGCACCGATCGCGAGGGCGAGCTGCGCTTCGTCGTGCCCACGGCAGAACAGCTGACGGCCTCCTCGATGAGCAGCGTCGGCTTGATAGAGATCCCGCTCCAGGAGGGCGAGGTCGTAACCGAATCGACCAGCACGGAGCCGGCTGAACCGGAGCCGAGGTCGTATGCGACGACGATCTCGACGACCGACGCTTCGTGCACCCTGCAGACCTCCGAGGCTGACCCGGACGCGAGCATCGACTGCACAGACAGCGATCTGGCCGAGAGCATGGCGACTCGACTCGGCGTCGACCGCAACACCCTGCAGTCGCCCGGAATCACCGACCTCGACCCCGGTCCGCTGTCGGCCAGGGACCGATCGCTCATCATCCCTGTCGATGACGGCTATGTGGTGTTCGGCACCTACCGGGACGGCGACGAGAGCGATCCGCTCATAGAGGACGGTGCACACTACG
>JBPCTQ010000035.1:0-5970 GCA_051011595.1 Acidimicrobiales bacterium | reverse complement strand
AGGGCATCACACAGGGCGGCGAACATGGCACCCAGCTTCTCGGCCAGCGGCAGGAAGGGCCGCACCGCCTCGGCCACCTCGCGGGCGTCGACGTTGACGGCGAAGGGCACGAAGTCGCCGGCCAGGGCCAGACCCACCTGCTCGGCGATCGAGATCCCGGCCTTGTCCTGGGCCTCGCGCGTGCTGGCACCGAGATGGGGGGTGACGACCACCTGGTCGAGGCCGAACAACGGTGACTCGGTGGTGGGCTCGGAGGCGAAGACGTCGAGGGCCGCGCCGCCCACGGTGCCGGCCGCGATGGCATCGGCCAGGGCCTGCTCGTCGATGATGCCGCCCCGACTGACGTTGACGATGCGGAGGGTGGGTTTGGCTCGGGCCAACATCTCGGCGTCGAAGAGGTTCACGGTCTCGGGCGTCTTCACCAGGTGCAGGGTGATGAAGTCCGACGCCGCCACCAGGTCGGCCAGGTCTTCGATGAGCTCGACGTTGATCTGCCGAGCCCGGTCGGCCGACACGTAGGGGTCATAAGCGATGAGGTTCATCCCAAACGCCATGGCCCGCTGCGCCACCAGCTTGCCGATCCGACCCAGGCCGACGATGCCGAGTGTCTTGTCGGCGACTTCGACTCCCTCCCAATTGGACCGCTCCCACCGGCCCGACTTGAGGGCGGTGTGGGCCTGGGGAATGTTGCGGGCCTGGGCCAACAGCATGGCCATGGTGTGTTCGGCCGTGGTGAGGGTGTTGGACTGCGGGGCGTTGGCGACCATCACCCCCTGATCGGTGGCGGCATCGACGTCGACGTTGTCGAGCCCGATGCCGGCCCGCCCGACCACCAACAATTCGTCGCCCGCCGCCAGCACGTCGGCGGTCACCTGGGTGGCAGACCGGATGATGAGGGCATGGGCACCGACGATGGCTTGGCGCACACCGGCGTCGTCGAGCCCGGTCTGGATGTCGACCTCGTGACCGGCCTCGCGCAGGGCGTCGAGACCGGCGGCGGCGATCTTCTCGGTGACCAGGATTCGAGCCATCGGGACAAGCTATCGGGCCCGTGCCGCGCCATCCCCAGCGGGCCCGACGCCGAGCCGAACCCCAGTCTCAGTTGACACGAAACACCCTGTTGTTACGGTCGTTGGTGGCGGCGGCGCAAGGGGCTCCCCGCCCACAAGGGGTGATGACATGACACGTTCACAGGGCACGAAGCTGTTCCAGGAGCTGAACATGGTGTTCAGCGGCAACATGGACCCGTCCATCTACGACACGGCTCTGGCCAACCTGAAATCCAGCGACGACATGGCGAAGGTAGCCAAGACCAGCAGCCTGATGGTGGTCAACCAGGACGAGCGCGACCACTTCAAGCAAGACTGGTTGGCAGGCATCTGGTGGCCCAACGACCCGAACGTGGGCCCCAAGCTCAAGACCGCGATCATCAAAGCCATCAAGGCGGCGAGAAAGTCCGGGACCGGCATCTCCTTCGTGTGGACCGATAACGCCACCGACGGCAAAGTGACAGTCGATGTCGATCCGGCCAGTAAACCGGTCACCGTCACCGTCACCAGCCCGCCGGCGAAAGCCTAGGCCCGCCCGCAGACACCAATCAGGGCACAGGCTCGAAGCCAAGGACCTCACCGAAGAAAGCCAGCTCGGCCTCCAGCGCGGCCACGATGTTGTCGGCCTGGCGGAAACCGTGTTGTTCTCCCTCGAACTCGAGGTACTCGACCCGCACACCTTTGGCCTCGAGGGCCTCGACGATCATGCGGCTCTGGTTGGGCGGCACGATGGCATCGTCGCTGCCCTGGAGCACGATCATCGGGGCCGACAACGAGGCCACGTGGTGGATGGGCGACCGAGCGACGTAGACGTCGCGAGCCTCCGGGTACGGCCCCACCAGCGTGTCGAGATAACGGCTCTCGAACTTGTGGGTGTCCGTGGCCAGCACCTCCAGGTCGGCCACGCCGTACCGGCTGGCGCCGGCCGCGAACACGTCGTGGAAGGCCAGCGCGGCCAGCACGGTGAAACCCCCCGCACTGCCTCCCTTGATCATGAGCCGATCGCCGTCGACGTCGCCTCGCCCCACCAGGAAGTGAGCGGCGGCCACACAGTCGTCGACGTCGGCAATACCCCACTGTCCGTTCAGCTTCTGACGGTAGGCGCGCCCGTATCCCACGCTGCCGCGATAGTCGACGTCGACCACCGCGATCCCGCGGCTGGTCCAGTAGCGCTTGGCCAGATCGAGTTGGGTGCGGGCGTTGCTGGTGGGCCCTCCATGGGCCAGCACCAGTAGCGGCGGACGCTCGTCGGCCGGGCCATCGACGTCGGGATGGGCGGGGGCGTAGTACAGCGCCCGAGCGTGATCGTTGCCGGTGGTGGGGAAGGTGATGGCCTCGGCGTCGGGCAGGAAACCGGCAGCCACGCCATGGTCGCGAGCGGCCCGGATGACGGTGGGTCCGGCCACCACACTGGTCTCGTCGGCCCACGATGCGCCAGCGAACACCGGCTGGGAGCCGTGGCTGCGAACCGTGCCGAACATGGTGAGCTCGGGGTATCCGGCCAGGTGTTCGGCACCGTCGTGGTACCAGACGGCCACAGCGGCGCCGTCGTCGAGGAAGGTGTACCGGCTGGTACCGAACACCCAACCAGGGCAGCTGATCTCGCCCGGCCCGTCGAGCACCGGAGTGTCGGACCCGGAGCGGTACAGCTTCCAGAAGTCGTCGATGTCGCTCAGCCAGTGCAGTTCACCGGAGGGACTCCACTCGGGCTGCCACACCGACTGGCCCACTCCTCCGGCCTGGGGCGTGCCGCCGGTGAGAGCGCCGACGCCCATGTCGGCCGTCCACAACTCGGTGTCGTCCCAGGGCATGTTGGGGTGGTTCCACTGCACCCAGGCCAGCCGGGTGCCGTCGGGCGACGGACGGGGGCAGGCGTAGAAGTCGGCCCCCGACACCAGGACGTCGACCTGCATCGAGCCATCGGTGGCCACGGCCACGACCTCGTTGGTGGCCTCGGTGCCATCACCGTGGTGTTGTTCCCTGACGCAGACGTACCACGACCCGTCCGGCGTGGGTCGGCCGTCGGCGTACCGCAGCCCACGCTCGATGTCGGCGGTGGGCGTGAGGAACTGTGGCTCGGCGCTGGGAACGGCCGTGTCGAGCCGCCGGAGCCGCTGGTCGGCCAGATCGACATAGAACACCACACCGGCCTCGACCCACCAGGAACCGCCGCCGTACTCGTGCACCAGGGTGCGCACCGAGCAGTCGGCCGGCGTCATCTCAGTCAGCTCGCCGGCGCGCCACCGCACCAGGACCACCCGACCGCCTTCATCGGGCCGGGACTCGGCCCACCAGATGTCGTCGCCGTCGGGGACGACCTCGCTGATGCCGACGGCGCCCGCCACCAGCGACCGGGCGGTGATGGGCGACGGCCACGAGCCGTACGGCAGGGTCTGGCCCACGGCGACCGTCCTCAGCCGGCGGCCGACAAGAAGTCGCCGATGCGGGTGATGCCCTCGCCCAGGTCGTCGTCACCCAGAGCGAACGACAGGCGGGCGTATCCGGGCGCCCCGAAGGCCTCGCCGGGGACGATGGCCACCTTGGCTTCGTCGAGCAGCACACTGGCCAGCTCGACGGTGGTGGTCGGCGTGTGATCACCGAAACGACGGCCGAGGAATGCCTCCAGCGACGGGAAGGCGTAGAACGCGCCCTGCGGTTCGACCACAACCATGCCGTCGATGGCCGAGAGCATGGCGTACATGTTCCGGCGGCGACGGTCGAAGGCCTCGCGCATCTCGAACACGGCGTCGAGTGGCCCCTCGACGGCGGCCAGCGCCGCCCGCTGCGACACGTTGGCCACGTTGGAGGTGGCGTGGCTCTGGAGGTTGCCCGCCGCCTTGATGACATCGGTGGGTCCGATCATCCAGCCCACCCGCCAACCGGTCATGGCGTAGGTCTTGGCCACACCATTGAGCACCACACAGCGGTCGGTGATCTCGGGGACCACCACCGGCAGGCTGTGGTGCTCGTTGCCGTCGTAGACCAAGTGTTCGTAGATCTCGTCGGTGATGACCCATATGCCCTTGTCGACCGCCCACCGGCCGATGGCTTCGATCTCGTCTCGGGGATAGACCGCACCGGTGGGGTTGGACGGAGAGACGAAGAGCAGGGCTTTGGTACGCGGCGTGTAGGCCGCCTCGAGCTGGTCGACGGTGACCCGGAAACCACTGGCCGCGTCGGTGGGCAACACCACGGCGGTGCCACCGGCGAGACCCACCGGCTCGGGGTAGGTGGTCCAGTACGGGGCCGGCAACAACAACTCGTCACCGTCGTCGAGGAGGGTGAGCAGGGTGTTGTAGACCGCGTGTTTGCCGCCGTTGGTGATGAGGACCTGGTCGGCCGTGCAGGCATACCCCGAGTCGCGCATGGTCTTGGCCGCCACCGCCTCCCGTAGCTCGGGAAGGCCGGGCGCGGGGCTGTACTTGTGATTCTTGGGGTCACGAGCGGCCACCACGGCCGCTTCGACGATGTGGTCGGGGGTGGCGAAGTCGGGTTCGCCGGCCCCGAAACCGATGACCGGCTCACCGGCGGCCTTGAGCGCCTTGGCCTTACTGGACACGGCCAGGGTGGCCGATTCGGCGATGGCGGCGACCCGGGTGGCGATGCGTTGCTGCTCGGACATGAGGTGCTCCGACTGAAGGGATGGACCGGCGCCGAGTGTTGCACGGCCACCCCCGCCCATGCCCACCCAAAAACCGTTCTGGTAGTGCAGCGACAGCCAGAGCGTGTCGCGGCACTACCAGAAGCGATTCGGGCGGGGCGTAGGCGGTCGCTCGGGAAACGGGGGCGGGTGGGGGCCGAGGGCCGATACCTTGTCGGCCGTGAGTGCAACCATCGAGATCCCGTCCGACCTGCTCCCCGCCGATGGCCGATTCTGCTCGGGTCCCGGCAAGGTCCGGGTCGAGTCCCTCCAGGCCCTCGCCGACACCGGCACCACCTACATGGGCACCAGCCACCGCTTCGTCACCGTCCAGTTCAAGGTGGCCGAACTGCGCAACGGCCTGGCCGAGCTCTTCTCGCTGCCCGATGGGTACGAGGTGCTGCTCGGCAACGGCGGATCCACCGCCTTCTGGGATGCGGCCTCGTTCGGCCTCATCGAGCGGCGGGCCCACCACCTCAGCTACGGCGAATTCAGCTCCAAGTTCGCGGCCGTCACCGCCGCGGCGCCCCACCTCGACGCCCCCGAGGTGGTCGAAGCCGCTCCCGGTTCGCGCCCCGACGTACAAGCCGGATCCGACGTCGACGTCTACTGCTACCCCCACAACGAGACGTCGACCGGAGTGATCATCGAACCCAGCCGACCCGACGACGATGGGCTGGTCCTGGTCGACGCCACGTCGGCCGCCGGTGGCGTGCGCTTCGACGCCGGGCAGACCGACGTCTACTACTTCGCCCCTCAGAAAGCTCTCGGTTCCGACGGTGGACTGTGGCTGGCCGCCTGCTCACCGGCCGCCATCGAGCGCATCGAGTCCATCGCCGCCGGCGATCGGTGGTGCCCGGCCTCACTCGACTTGAAGATCGCCCTCGACAACAGCCGCAAAGACCAGACCTACAACACCCCGGCCCTGGCCACGGTGTTCCTGGCCGTGGAACAGGTGAACTGGATCAACAACAACGGTGGTCTCGAGTGGTCCGCGGGGCGATGCGACCAGTCGGCCGCCACCATCTACGGGTGGGCCGAGGCGAGCGAGTACGCCGCCCCGTTCGTCACCGACCTCGCCCACCGCAGCCCCATCGTCGCCACCATCGACTTCGACGATCGTCTGCCCGCCGACGACATGGTCGAGCAGCTTCGGGTCAACGGCATCCTCGACACCGCCGGGTACCGCAAGCTGGGCCGCAACCAGCTCCGCATCGCCCTGTTCCCCGCCATCGACCCCGCCGATGTGGAGGCTCTCACCCACTGCATCGACTACCTCGC
>JBPCTQ010000034.1:0-10379 GCA_051011595.1 Acidimicrobiales bacterium | reverse complement strand
CCGCACCCTGGCCCACGAGTGGGGGCCCGAGATCCGGGTGGTGGCCCTCACCGTCGGCCAGATCCTCACCGACGACAACCGCGAGTTCTACGGCGACGACGAGTCGATCGACCGCATCGCCCAGGTGTTGGCGGCCCGCCGGTTGGGTACACCTCAGGAGGTGGCCGACGTGGTGTGGTTCGTGGTGTCGGACCTGGCCCGATGGGTCACCGGCACCGCCATCGAAGTCCATGGGGGCGGGGAAGGACCGGCCTACCTACTGGCCAGCACGGGCGACGTCAGCGGCACCCCGCGCGCCTGAGCCGTCTGCGGTTCCGGCCCGTCAGCCGGCCACGATCGCGGCGAAGGCGAACCCATTGATAGCCATGTGGGCCACGATCGCCGGGCCCAGTCGACGGTACTGGGCCGCCACCACCGCCAGGGCCACACCGAAGACGGCGATGCTGAGGATCAGGATGAGGTTTTCCGCCGCCGAGATGCCGGTGAGCGCGTGTACCAACGCAAACACCACCGTGCTGAAGGCGATGCCGACAACGGTCGACCACTTCTTCTCGGCGGCTCGGAACACGAGCCCCCGGAAGAACAGCTCCTCACTCAGCGGAGCCCCCACCACCACCATGAGCCCGATCGGGATGATCCAGAGGCCTTGTTCGGAAGGTTGGATGAAGTCGGAGTTGTCGACCGCTTCGATGCCGGTTGCGCTGGCCACCGCCCCGACGACCACACCGGTCACCACCAGTGCGGCGATGGCGGCGGCCACACCGATGGCCAGGTCGACCCATTTGAACCGGAACCCGAAATCCTCGATCACCCCCCGACCCTTGACCCGGGCCACCCAGACCACCCAGCCGACCATGGCCACTTGCTGAGCGAGCACCGATGACACCAGCACCAACGGCTCCTCGGCCAGCGCCTCGGCCGTGGCGGTGGCGTCGCCGGCTTCGGGTAGGCCGACGATCAGCACGGCGACCACTCCCACCAGGGTTGCGACACCGAGGATGACCGCCGCACCGATGAGTACGTCGCCCAGTCCCCAACGGCTGGGGGGTGGGGGCGGCGGCGGCAGCGTCGAGGCGGGCCAGGCAGTCGGGGGCGGACGCAGACCAGGGGCCGGCGAACCGCTCGGCGGCGGCAATTGCGCGCCCGATGGAGTCAGGCTGGTGGCCATGTCCCCCCTTCGGCGGGGCACGGACGGAACTTGAGGCGGCGGGCTCACGGCCCCACCAGTCTCGTACCCTGCCGGGGTGGCAACCAGTCACCCCCTCACCGACCGCATCGAGGCGGCGCCCCCGGAGGCGCTGTTCATCGTGGCCGCACTCAGCCAGTACCTGGGCGCGGCGGTGGCGGTGGTCATGTTCGACCACATGGCTGCGCCGGGGGTGGCCTGGCTCCGGGTGGTGGGAGCCGCGGCCGTCATCGTGGTGGTTCGCCGATCCTGGCGCCGAAACTGGACCCGTCGCCAGATCCTCACCGCCGGGGCCTTCGGCTCGGTGCTCGCCCTGATGAACCTGTGCTTCTACATCGCCATCGAGGAGTTGCCACTGGGCACCGTGGTGGCCATCGAGTTCCTCGGGCCCATCACGGTGGCCGCCATCGGCACCCGAACCGTTCGCAACGGTGTGGCTCTGCTCATCGCGGCCCTGGGTGTGCTGTTGCTAGCGCAGGTTCAGGCCGAGGGGACAGGCCGAGGGGTCATGTTCGCGTTGTTGGCCGCGTGCTTCTGGGCCGGCTACATCGTGCTCGGCGAGCGGGTGGCCCGGTCGGGGACCGCGGTCGACGGGCTGGGGGTGGGTATGGCGATCGGTGCGTTGGTCATCGCTCCTTTTGGTGTTCCCGATCTGGGGCCTGCCTTCGACATGCCGTGGCTGCTCTTCGGTGGGCTGGCCGCAGGGGTCCTGTCCAACGCCATCCCCTACGGGCTCGATCAGGTGGTGCTGCAACGCATCGACCGAGCCCGCTTCGCCTTGTTGCTGGCCCTGCTGCCGGCCACGGCGGCCGTTGTGGGTCTGGTGGTCCTGGGCCAGGTCCCCAGTTGGGGTGAGGTGGTCGGCATCGGCCTGGTGATCGCCGCGGTCGGCCTGCGGAGCCGCGACGCCACCAGCCTTCGGGCCTGACCAGCGGCCCGGCGTGGCAGACTCCGCTGCCATGGCCGTGCCCTTCGACCTCGACCACGACGTCACCTACGGCGCCGTCGACGCCATCTCCCCGCTGATTCGAAGAGTGACGGCCCACAATCCGTCGAAGTTCACCTTCAAGGGGACCGGCACCTTCATCGTGGGCCACGGCGAAGGGGTGGCCGTGATCGATCCCGGACCGCGTGATGATGCCCACCTGGCCGCGCTGCTCGCCGCGGTGGACGGTGAGCAGGTCACCCACGTACTGATCACCCACACCCACGGCGACCACTCCCCTGCCACCGCCGGGCTGGTGGCGGCCACCGGAGCCCGCACCTACGGGTACGGACCTCACCCGGACGACGCGGTGAGCGAGGCCGAGCACAGCTCCCCCGACGACGACACCGACGGTGACCCGGTCGATCCCGAGGAGGAGGCGCGCCGGGCCGAACAACGCGAGAAGGAACGCCCCGACACCGACTTCGTTCCCGACGAGGTGGTCGGTCACGGCGACCGCATCACCGGACCCGGCTGGTCGATCGAATGCCTCCACACGCCGGGCCACATCTCCAACCACCTGTGCTTCGCCTTGTCCGAGGAGTCGGCCCTGTTCACCGGCGACCACGTGATGGGATGGTCCACCACCATCGTGCCCCCGCCCGACGGCGACATGGCCGCCTACCTCGACAGCCTGCGGCTGGTGGCGGCACGTCCCGAAACGACCTACTACCCGACCCACGGACCGTCCATCAACGATCCGCTGTCGTTCGTGAACGCCCTGCTCGAACATCGGCTCGAACGCGAACGTCAGGTTCTGGCGCAGCTGGCGAACGGGCCCGCAACCATCACCGAGATGGTGCCGGTGATGTACGCCGATGTGGCCGAAGAACTGCACAAACCGGCCGGTCGATCGGTGCTGGCTCACCTGGTGAAACTGGTGGCCGACGGGCGGGTGGCGAGCGACTCGGGGCCCACGGATTCCGAACCGATCTACTCGCTCGTTCGCGAGACCTGACGGCGCCCTGCTTGCATGTAGACGCCGGCCAACGACTAAGGTCTCTCCCCAGCCATACGTGCGCCACGGTTTGCGCCACCTTGTCCCGGCCCTTCCGGCCCTGGTCCCGCCTCCGAGAGGGCGTGCGGATCGGGCCCCGCGGTGGGCCGGAGGCACGAGGTGCCGACCGGACCCACCACACCCGGTGACGGCGCGCGCGGCTACAAACACACACCCCAGGAGGGACCACCCAGCATGGACTGGAAACGATTCGACCTGTTGCGTCGCGACGTCGGGCCGATCGAGCTCGATCTCATCGAGTCATACGCTCAGAGCAAGATCAAGCGCCGTGATTTCGTGAAACGTGGCACGGTGATCGGCCTGTCTGGCGGCTTCATGAGCGCAGTGATCAGCGCCTGCGGCAGCGATGACGATGGTGACGACGGAGCCACCGGCGACGACGGCTCCGGCAGCAGCACCACCGCCGGAGATGGCGGCGGAGACGGCGGAGGCGGCACACAGGGTGGCTCGATGGTCATCGCCACGCAGTTCGGCGACGCCAACTCGGGCCTCGACCCCGTCAACATGCTCGACCTGGGCACCTACAACGTGGTCTCGCAGAGCTTCGAATACCTGCTGGCCCCCACCATGGACCCCGCAGTTCCGATTGCCCCGGCGCTGGCGACCGCATGGTCGCCCAACGACGACGGCTCGGTGTGGACCTTCGAGCTGAACACCAACGCCACCTGGATGGGTAGCGGCGAGGCGTTCACCTCGGCTGACGTGGCCGCCACGATGGACCGGCTGGCCGCACAGGGCAACGCCGGTCTGGCCGGCGTCATCGGCGAGGGATCGGTCGACGCGACCGATCCGGCCGTGGCCGTCATCACTCTGGAAGAGCCCAACGGCAACTTCCCCGTGTTGGTGTCGGGCTTCAACGCCCAGAGCCTCATCACCCCGGCCGACTACAGCGACGGCACCACCCTCGACGGTCGCCCCGAAGGGACGGGCGCCTGGAAGTTCGAGTCGCACGACCCCACCACGTTCACCACCAACTACGTGCGCAACGACAGCTGGTGGGGCGGTACCACGCCGCTCGACTCCATCGAGATCCGGGGCTTCGAAGACCTCGACGGCACTGGCGTCACCGCCATGCAGAGCCGCGACGTCGACATGATCCAGCAGTTCCAGGTGATCGGCGGCTCCGGTCTGATCGAAGACGACAGCTTCACGCTGCTCGAACCGCCGGCGTTCACCCACCGCCAGATCTGGTTCCACGTCGAAAACGGTCAGTTCACCGATCCTCGGGTCCGTCAGGCTCTGGCCTACACCCTCGACCGCGAGCAGATGGTCAACACCTTGTTCGAAGGCCGGGCCACCATCGGCAACGACCATCCGGTCCCGTCGACGCTGGCCTTCTTCGACGAGGCGGCCGTGGAGCAGCGCACCCGCGACATCGCCATGGCGCAGCAGCTGCTGTCCGATGCCGGTGTCGAGAGCATCACCGCCACCATCGAATGCGGCAACATCCAGGAAGTACCCGACCTGGCCGCCATCATGCAGCAGAACGCGGCCGAGGCCGGGTTCGAGCTCACCGTGAACGTGCAGGACAACTCCACGTTCTACGGCGATGCCTGGTGCCCGGGTGGGACCGATGCGCAGCCCTGCGCCGATGCCAAGGAATTCGGCATCGTCGACTACGGCCATCGTCCGGTTCCCGACGTGTACTTCAGCTCGGCACTCAGCTCGGGCGGCGTGTGGAACTCGTCCAACTACGCCAACCCCGACTTCGACACCCTGCTGTCGCAGTACCGAGGAGCGCTCGACGTCGAGGGTCAGAAGACGGCCGTGAGCCAGATGATGCAGATTCTGCACGAGGACACCCCGGCTTGTTACCCGTACTTCTACAACTACCTGTCGGGTCACGACAGCGGCATTGTCGGCGCCGAGGCCACCGCGTTGGGCCACTGCATCGTCAGTGGTGCGTCGCGAGCCTGATCATCGACTACTGAACATGAGCGGTTGGGCGGGGTTCGGCTGAGCTGAACCCCGCCCAACAATGCTCGGCCCTGGGGAGGCCAATTGGCCACGTACATCATCCGACGGCTGCTGCTGTCGATCGTGACGTTGTTCATTCTGATCGCCGTCATCTTCTTGCTGACGCGAGTCTTTCCCAGCGACCCGGCCCGTCAGTTGGCCGGACCCTTCGCTCCGCAGGAGCGAGTCGACCGCCTCAGCGAAGACCTCGGACTCGACGATTCACAGGCCGAACAGTTCAGCCGGCTGGTGACCGATGTCGTCACCTTGAACTTCGGCGAGAGTTTCTCTCAGCCCGGCGTGCGAGTGATCGACCTGGTGCGACCGGCCTTGTGGAACAGCGCCAAGCTGGTGCTGTTCGCCCTGGCCCTCACCATCCCCATCAGCATTCTCGGGGGGGTGCTCGCCGCGTACAAGAAGGATACGTTTCTCGATCGCAGCATCGTCACCCTCGGCCTGGCCAGCGCGTCGATCCCCGACTTCGTGTCGGGGGTGGTCCTGCAATACGTCATCGGCGTCCAGCTGGGCTGGTTACCGGCCATCACCACCATTCCCGACGACGCCAACTTCTTCGACAACCTCTACTACCTGCTACTGCCCGCCCTCTCGATCGTGTTGGTGTACTTCGGCTACATCGCCCGCATCACGCGGGCCGGCACCATCGATGCCCTGGAGGCCGACTACACCCGCACCGCCTTCATGAAAGGGCTGTCCACCCGGCGGGTCATCAACCGCCACGTGCTGCGCAACAGCCTCCAGCCCACGGTGGCCGTCACCGGCACCCAGATCGGTTACCTGTTCGGTGGTCTCATCGGCCTCGAGGTGGTGTTCAACTATCCCGGCCTGGGCTCGTTGATCCTCGACGCGGCCACCGCCCCCGACTTCCCACTTCTCCAAGCCGGCGTGTTGTCGGTGGCCATCATCTTCATGATCTCCACCCTCGCCGCGGATCTGCTGATCGCCTGGATGAACCCGAGGACGCGGCTGACATGAGTGAGATCAACGACAAGGACACCGACCAGCCGGTCGGCCCCTTCCCGGGACGGATCCGCGGCTCGACGGGTGACGACCTGGGCTCGGACAGCAAGAGCGAACGCAAACGCATCCGCGCCGAGCGCCGGCGCCTGTTGCTGCGCAGCCCCAGCTTCATCATCGGTTCGGTCATCGCCTTGTTCTGGTTGGTGTGCGCGCTGGTACCCGGGATCTTCACCAAGTGGGGGCCCAACGAGGTGGTCCGCCTGGCCGATGGCTCCACCATCCCTCGCGAGCCGCCGGGGGCCGATGCCTGGTTCGGCACCGACACCATCGGCAACGACGTCTTCGCCCGGGTCATCTACGGCGCTCGTACCGTGCTCATCACCGCACCCGTGGCCGCCGCCATCGCGGTGGTGGCCGGTGCCCTGCTCGGTCTCATCATGGGCTACTACCGGGGCTGGCTCGACGAGATTCTGAGCCGAATCATCGAGGCCCTGCTGTCGATCCCGGTCATCTTGTTAGCCCTGATGGTGCTGGTGGTGTTCGGCAAGTCGCGATTGCTCATCGTGCTCACCGTGGCCATCTTGTTCACCCCGGTGGTGACCCGAACCGTTCGGTCGGCGGTGCTGGCCGAGGCCCAGCTCGACTACGTCACCTCGGCCAAGCTGCGCGGCGAGGGCGGCTTCTTCATCATGACCAGGGAGATCCTGCCCAACATCACCGGTGTTTTGCTGGTGGAGTTCACCGTGCGGGTGGGCTACGCCATCTTCACGGTGGCCACCCTGGCCTTCCTGGGGTTGGCCGCCGACGACGCCACCGTGGCCGACTGGGGCAACGACATCGCCAACACCTTCCGGCTGATCCAGGCCGACCAGTGGTGGCCGTCGATCTTCCCGGCGCTGGCCATCGCCAGCCTGGTGATCGCCGTCAACCTCATCGCCGACTCACTCGATCGGGTGTCCAAACTGTGAGCGTCACCGAAGCCCCGGTTGCGGGCGACCCCACCACCGCCGCCCTGGCCATCGAGGACCTGGGTCTGGCCTATGTCGTTCGGGGTACCCCCCGCCAGGTGCTCAGGGGCGTCACCTTCCAGATCCGGCCCGGTGAGGCCTACGGACTGGTGGGCGAGTCGGGGTGTGGCAAGTCCACCACCGCCTACGCCGCCCTGCGGTACCTGCCCGAGAACGCGCTCATCACGAGCGGCCGCATTATGGCCGCGGGCGAAGCCCTCACCGACATGTCCGGCGCCGAGTTGCGGTCGTTCCGGTCGCATCGGGCCTCGATGGTGTACCAGGACCCGGTCCAAGCCTTGAATCCGGCCCTGCGCATCGGCCGCCAGGTGGCCGAGTCGTTCGCCTTGCTGGGCCAGTCCAAGTCAGAATCCGAAGCCAGCGCCGAGGCTTCGCTACAACGGGTACACATCGCCGACCCCGGTTCGGTGATGGACCGGTATCCACACCAACTCTCCGGCGGCATGCTCCAGCGGGTGGTCATCGCCATGGCGTTGGCCGGCGATCCGCAACTCCTGGTGCTCGACGAGCCCACCACCGGCCTCGACGCCACCGTCGAGGCCGAGGTGCTCGATCTGGTCCGCGAGCTGCGGTCCGAGACCAACGCCGCCATCTTGTTGATCGCCCACAACCTGGGCGTGATTCGCACCATGTGTGATCGGGTCGGGGTGATGTACGCCGGCAAGATCATCGAGGAGGGCACCGCCCAAGAAGTCTTCGACGATCCCAGCCACCCGTACACCCGCGGTCTGCTCAACGCCATCCCCCGCAAGGGGCTGCGCAAGACCGAACGGGCCCTGTTCACCATTCCGGGCAACCTGCCGTCGATCGGCACCGAGTTGCCCACCTGTGTGTACGTCGATCGTTGCCCGCTGGCCGACGAGGCCTGTGAATCCGAGGTGCCCCCCGCCGACGTCCTCAACGACACACACTGGTCGCGTTGCCACCATGTCGACCGGCTCGACGACATCACCCAACCGGCACCCGAGGTCACCGACGACGTCGCCGGCGGCGAGGCCGTCATCGAAATGGCGGCCGTGTCGAAGACATTCCGCCAGCGTGGTGAGGACATCCCGGCCCTGGTGTCGATCGAGCTCGGCTTCGCCGAGGGTGAGACCCTCGGACTGGTGGGTGAGTCGGGTTCGGGTAAGAGCACCCTGGCCAAGACGCTGCTGGGTATCCACGCCCCCGACGAGGGGGGCGAGATCACCCTCGACGGCCGCCAGATGAAGGCCAAGGCCACGGACCGGCGGGTCGATTCCATCCGGGCCATGCAGATGGTGTTCCAGAACCCCGACTCGGCGCTCAACCGGGTGTGGACGGTTCGGCGAATCCTCAAACGTTCGGTCACCAAGCTCACCGGTGTGCGGGGCAAGGAAGCCGACCGGCGGGTCGAGGAGATCGCGGCCGCCATGCGGCTGTCGGAACGCCATCTCGACATGCGACCTCGCCAGCTGTCGGGTGGCTTGAAGCAGCGGGTGGCCATCGCCCGAGCGTTCGCCGGTGACCCCCGCATCGTGGTGTGCGACGAACCCACCTCGGCACTCGACGTGTCGGTCCAGGCCGCCATCCTCAACCTGCTGGCGTCGCTGCAGAACGAACAACGCACCAGCTACCTGTTCATCAGCCACGACATCGGGGTGGTGCGTTACCTGGCCGACCGCATCGCGGTGATGTACGTGGGTCGTATCTTCGAGCTGGGCACCACCGATCAGCTCTTCGAGGGCCCGATTCACCCCTACACCGAAGCGCTGCTGTCGGCGGTGCCCAACATCGATGGGGCCACGGCCGACCGCATCCCGCTCGAGGGCGACATCCCCAGCCCGGCCAACCCTCCGCCCGGTTGTGTGTTCCACACTCGGTGTCAGTACGTGATCGAGGGCACGTGCGACGTCGATGAACCACCCGAGATCGAGGTGGCCACCGGTCACATGATCAAGTGTCATCTCCCCATCGACGAGATGCCCCGCCCCACGCCGGTGGCCATCCAGTCCAAACCCTGACGGGGCCTCACCTCCTCCTGACGCAAATTGCGTCCCTGGTACTGCTCTGAGCCGCACAAGTGACGCCAGATCGGCCGATGGGGCGAGATACCGTGGATGTCGTGATCTTCGACGAAGACGACGAACGCGAGGAAGAGGAAACCCCTCCCCCGCCCAAGCCGCGGGCCGGACCGGGTGCGTCGGTGATCGCCGCAGCCATGTTGGGCCTGGGTGAGGTACTCGAACCGGAGAAGACCAAGGTCGACATCGAAGAACAGGCCGAAGCCGACGACCAGGACGACCTGCTCATCGACCTCCACTTCGGCGACCTGCCCCCCATCAGCGAGAACTGACCCACCCTTCACCTGATCTGGCGTCACAAACCGGTCACCCAGACCGCAAGTCACGCAATTTCGGTCAGGAGCGGTCAGGGCGGCGAGTCAGGGGGAGAGCACGGCGGCGCGGAAGGTACGGAGCTCGCGTTCGATGTCGGGACCGGTCGGGGTGTAGAGCAGCTCGTTGCTGCCCGCCTCGACCGCTGCCTCGGCTTGGGCCCGCACCTCATCGGCCGAGCCGATCCAGCCCATACCCGAGCCGAACATGGAACCCTTCATCTCGAGCAGCGGCCGATCACGATCGGTCACGTGGGAGCAGTGCCCCTCGTGGACCGCCAGATGACGCTCGCCCTCGGGCCGCTCGGCCTCGATACCGGCCCGCCACTCGGCGCCGCCGGGCAGACCATCGACCACGGTGGGGTCACCGCCATGCCACATGTGGTGATACATCACCGTGAACCACGGCCCGGCCGCCTCGCGTACCCGCGGGCTGGCCAGGTCCTCGCCGTCGTCGAGCACGGTGCCATTCACCATCTGGATGCTCCAGTCGAATCCCTCGACGGCACCGATCGACATCACCCCGGCGGCGCCGATGTCGGCGGCCACCCCCTGACCCTTGGGGCCGAAGGCACTCACCACGATGGGCACGTCGACGGGGCGAGGTGTCGCCAGCCCCGAGTAGTGGATCATCTGACAGGGTTTGCCGTCGATCTCCACCACCTGGCCGGCCAGCAGCCCCACCAACTGGGTGAGGTAGGTGTGCATGTAGGCCCAGGTCAGCGGGCGCTGGTCCATCACCAGCCGACCGGTGAACCCGGTGCCGAAGCCGGCCACGAACCGACCCGGCGCCAACCGGTCGATGGTGGCGATGGCCGAGGCCTGGGTCATGGGGTGTCGCAGATGGGGGATCAACACGGCTGTTCCCAGCCCGA
>JBPCTQ010000033.1:0-22222 GCA_051011595.1 Acidimicrobiales bacterium | reverse complement strand
CGACGTCGCGGTTGGCGGCGGCCAGCGGTCGGCCCGCGAACCCGACCCGGTTGATGATGGCGGAGAGCAGATCGGTTGCCTCGTCCCGTTCGACCGTGGTGAGCCCGATGCCTCCGATGCGCTCGATTACGGCTCCGACGGCGGCCAGCCGAGCCTTCTGGACCGCTGCCGGTGCGGCGACCGCCCATGCCGAAGGAATGGCCCGCTGCACGCGCTCGGGCGCGAAGTTGAAGAAGACGGCCTCCACCACCCCTGGCTCGACGGACCCGAGGGGTGCGGCCCGGCTGGCGAAATAGTGCTGGTGTTCGGCCAGGCCGAGCCGGTTGTAGGCCTCGGTGGTCTCCGGTGCGAAGTAGACGAAGCCGTGGGCGGCATTGGACGCCGCACCGAGGCGGCGGGCCCGGCGTTCGGTGGTTGTCACCGGTCGGCGAGGCGGTCGACGTGGAAGTCGAACTCGGCTTCCAGCGTGTCGGCCGCTGCCCCTGCGGACCACTTGGCGATCCGGCCCCCTACCAGGGGGATCTTCACCTCGATGTCACCCTGCACCCGGTGCGCGGACCCATCGCCGTCGGGCTCGAGCGTCATCGACCCGGTGGTGGTCACCGGGGCACCGGCCACGTTCACCTTGAACGTGCCCGAGCGGGCACCGTCGGCGCCGGCCGGTTCCCATCGGTCGAGCTGGGTCATGGTGTTGGTGGGGCTCAGCACCTTCTTGGCGAAACCGGGCAGGTCGATCTCGACGGTGCGGCGAGTTTCGATCACGAAGGTGTCACCGTCGGCCTCACACCTCAGCACCTCGACATCACGGTCACCCTGCGTTTCGTACCGGGCCACCACCGCCTCGGCATCACAGAACATCGCGAACACGGTGTCGACATCGGCGTCGTAGTGCCGCTGCGCGCTGAAGGTCATGGTGAAGGTCTCCCTCTCTTTGGGGTCACTGGGGCGTCAGCACCAGGGCGTAGGCCGCGATGGTGACGGGGACGGGGATGAGACGGGGGATTGGAACGCCGACGTGGCGCGGGTGGACTTCGGTCCGGCCCGAGACTTCGACTCGATCGTCGCTGGGCATGGCCACGTCGCCCCGTGAGGCGATGGTGTAGTCGCCCCACGGCATACCCAGCTCGAGGTCGAGCTCGTACCCGTCGGTGTGATGGGGGCGACAGGCGGTCACCCGGCCGCGTGTGACGATCTCGCCGTGGCGGCCGATGACGCGACGAACTGTGCGTTCCACGATGCCGGGGCCCAGCAGCAACTGGTCGACCACCGCTGTGAACTCACCCACGAGGGGCGCATCGAGATCGGGTTGGCCGTCGACGAAGGTGGCTTCCACCTCGCCGGTGACCTCTCCGATCCGGAAGCCGAACCCGGGCAACGACGGCCGAAACGACAGATCGAAAACGGTGGCGCCGGGGTCGATGTCGTAGCGCGCCATCGGGGTGGTCAGCGGGCAGCTCGGCCGGCCACGGCCAGGAACTTGGTCTCGATATCGGCGTCGTCGGGCACCTCGATGGCCGGTCCGAGACGGCCGGGGCCCCGTAGGTTGTCGCCCATGGCGGTGAGCCCCTCGACTCCGGCGGCACACAACTCGGGGGGCAGAGCCGGATCGATGCCCGATGCCTGGGCGATGTCCCATGCGTGGGCCAGAGGGTCGAGCGAGTAGAAACCGAGGAAGTCGTCGACGGCCATCTCGCCGAACGGCGTCTCCGAGACGGTCTGGAGAACCCCGCGTTGGTCGAGCGCCGCGAGCACACCGTCGCGGGCGGAGGCCCAGCTCTGTCTGGGGTCGGATCCGGCGACCTCGGCTTCGGGCTGCTGGGGAGGCGCTTCCCCGCCGTTGGCTTGGTTGGCCACGTTGGTGATGCCCCAGATGACGTGGCCCAGCACCTCGCGGGCGGTCCAGTCCTCGCAACCACTCTGGTTGTCCCAGGCGTCGTCGGGGGTGCGATTGACCACCCCGTCGACGGTGTAGATGGCTTTCTGGAAGTTCCTCAGGTTCTGGCTCATGTGATGGTCTCCCGCTCCGAGTGTTCAGACGAAGCGTAGGTCGGCCACCACCCAGCCGTCCTCTTCGTCGGTCACTTCGAGATCGTCGAGGCCCGGCACGTGCTGGCCCGACAGCAGGCCACTGACCAACAGGTGCCGGCGCGCCACCCGACGAAGGTCGGGAGCGAGCTCGGTCATGGTGGCTCCCAGCACGTTGACCAGCACCAGGTCGAAGCTGGTGGCGATGGCTGCCAGTGGTGTGTTGGTGACGGCCACGGTCACCCCGTTGGCGGCCGCGTTCTCGGCGGTGACGGCAACGGCCGCCGGATCGATGTCGATGGCGGTGACCTCGGCCTCCAGCCGGGCCGCGGCGATGGCCAACACGCCGCTCCCGCAGCCCACGTCGAGGACTGACACCCCGGGCTCGATGAGCGGGGCCATCGCTCGCAACATCAGGCGGGTGGTGGGGTGGCCGCCGTGGCCGAACGTCGGCCCCGGATCGATCACCACCGCCAGCTGCTCACCCTGGGACGCCAACCACGGCGGATGGATCTCGAATGGTGGTTCGACGGTGGGCCGAGCGTGGGTTCGCCAGTTGGCCACCCAATCGGGAGCAGGTTGTTCCCGAACGCTGACGTCGGCGCCGTCGGCCTGCAGCTGCCCGGCCGCCCGCAGGGCCGCCTCCCGTCCGGCGAAGGTGACCAGCAGCAGCTCGCCCTGCTCCTCGAGGCCGAGGGCCTGGAGCTGCCACGCCCGATCGGCCAGCCGCTCGGGGTCATTCGTACGAACTTCTAACACAACACCGTCGAAGTCGATCGGTTCGTTCACAGTTTGCTCATGAGGGGGACGGACAGTCGGTTCGGGCACCGATCGGTGTCGCAGAAAGTGATCAAGGAGTTCAATCATGCACAAGAGAACACTGGCATTCCTCGTCTTGGTGATGGCCACGCTGTTGGTGGTGCCGACCACGGTGTCGGCCCAGACCGATGACACATCGGCCGACGCCACGGTCGCCGGCCGAGGCTGGCTGAAAGCTCGCGGGACGGGGACGGCCGAGGTGGAGATGGCCGGGTTCATGCGGCTTCGTATCGACGGCGACGTCACGATCGTCGACCACGCCGGAGACCTACGAGCGACGGTGCGGGCCGATGGCGCCGATCCCCGTCGTCAGCAGGTCGGTGAGTCCGGGGACATCGTGCTCACCGACTTCGAAGGGGTGGTCAAGCTCAAGGGTTCGCACTTCGAGGTGGTGGCCGACGGTGCCATGGTGATCAAAGCCAAGGGCAAGGGTGTAGCGACGCTCACCGGCGACGGGGTGTTCCGTACCCGACGGGGACCGTGGCGGACCTGGGACGGTGCGGCCCTGCAGATCGGCGAGGGGCTTCAGCCGGCCTGAGCATCGACCGCCGTGCTGCTGCGGCGGTGGATTGGCCAAGGTGGATGAGGTTCGGCGGCACCCATACACCTTGGCCGAGCCAGCTCAGGCCGTGGCCGAGTCGAAGGACGGCCCCGTTGCCTTCCCCCGACCGGGTCGTCACTGCCTGAGCCGGCTGGCGCGTCCCGTTACTGAAGCTCCAGGAAACCGCATTGAGCGACGATGTGCAAGCAAAAAAGCACGCAATGTGAGGTCGGGCTGTTCTTCGGCGAAACGGTGCGATCGAGCCGTGGCGATCGGGCCACCGATTGGCCTCCGCGGGTCGACCGGTTCGATGATGAGCGCGTGCCTGTGAACACCATCACCTACACCGTCAACGGCATCACCGTGACGGCCGACCATCGGGGTGATCCCGACGGAACTCCGGTGCTCTTCCTGCACGGCGGGGGCCAGACCCGACACAGCTGGGGAGGTTCGGCCGGCCGCTTGGCCGAGCGGGGGTGGCACACCGTCACCCTCGATGCTCGTGGCCACGGCGAGAGTGACTGGGCCCCCGACGGCGACTACCGGCTGCGTTCGATGGCCGAGGATGTCAGAGGTGTGATCGAGCATATGAGCGCCCCACCGATGCTGGTCGGGGCCTCGCTCGGGGGTCTGACCAGCATCCTGCTCGAGGGTGATCTGGCGCCGGGCATCGCGGCCGGCGTGGTCCTCGTCGACATCGTTCCCAACTGGAACGACGACGGCGGCAATCGCATCAAGGACTTCATGGCCGAACGAATGGCCGAGGGTTTCGGTTCACTCGACGAGGTGGCCGACGCGGTCGCTGCGTACAACCCCCACCGGCCGCGGCCCGACGACCTCGAAGGGCTGAAGAAGAACCTCCGTCAGCGGGATGGTCGCTGGTACTGGCATTGGGACCCGGCGTTCATCGAACCGTCCGTCACCGCCGCCCCGGCGGGAGCTGACCAGGGAACACCACCCAGCGAGATCGCCGATCGTGATCTGCTCATGACATGGACCGGGCGAATCGAAGCGCCGATGATGTTGGTTCGGGGCCGCACCAGCGACGTGGTCAACGAAGCCGACGCCCAGGTGTTCCTCGACCGGCACCCGCATGTCGAGTACATCGACGTCTCGGGCGCCGGGCACATGGTGGCCGGCGACCGCAACGACGTGTTCACCGACGCGGTGGTGGCGTTCCTGCAACGGCACCGCTGAGCGGTCTGGGTCACGGCTCGGCGTCGTCCAGATCGTTCTTGGCGATCGGTGAGGTGACCACCACCGCCACCAACAACACGACGGCGATGATGCCGATACTCGTGCGCACCGTGTCGAGGTCGTCGGTGGTGCCCAGCGCCAACAGCAGCATGCCGTAGCCCAGCCGGCCGCCCAGGCTGCCCAGCGACAAGTAGGTCGCTCGATGGCGGGCCGCGATCAGCGGCGACACGGCACTGGGGATCAACACGTTGGCTGCGGCGGGCTGCACACTGCGCAGCGCCATGAGGGGTACCACGAACCAGCTCACCGTCACCGCCATGGCCACGGCGATGCCGACCTCGACGGCGGCCAGCAGCAGGAGCCCACCGATCAGGCCGAAGGTCTGGCGGATGCGGACGGCCTGCCCGGCGGCGGCCGAGCCCACCAGGGCGATCACGGCCAACAAGGCGCCGACGTACATGGGCGTGGCCTGGAGGTCGTCGGCGCTCTCACCCACCAGTTCGGCGATGTAGGGCTGGCCGATCTCCACCGACAGGTGCTCGAGGGTGATCTGGACGACGACATAGAAGAACAACCAGCCCAGCAGCGGCCGGCGCATGTAGGAGAGGCACTGCCCGACCTGGGTCAACAGCGGCTCGGTGGTGTGGGTGCGGGGTGGTTCGGTCAGGGCCAAGGTGATCACCAACTGCCCGGCGGCGATGGCGGCCGCGACCACGAACGGAAGGCGCAGATCGACGGTGCCCAACGCTCCGCCGAACAGGGCCGCACCAGTGGTCACCAGGTAGGCGTTGCGGCCGATCCGTGACTCGCGCGGTTCGAACTCGACCGTGCGGTCCAGGGCCTCGACGGTGTCGAAGTGCAACGACACGTCGGTGCCGGACCGGAAGGCGAACGAGAGGGCCACGAAGGCCTGGGCCAGGACGAACGCGGCGAAGGAATCGGTGGCGACGAACAAGACATGGGCGGCCAACAACCAGAGGGCCGACAGTCGGAGGGTTCGCACCCGGCCGAATCGATCCGACAGCCATCCTGACGGCACTTCGGCCACCACCACGGCCAGGTAGTACAGGCCGCTCAGGCGGAGGGCGCCGTCGAGACCGAACTTGGACTGGAAGTACAAGAACCCGACCGGCAACCAGACGTAGGCCCGTTCGGCCAGCCGGAGGCGGGCGTACCAGACCAGGTTCTGTTCGAGGCCGGCCCGAACCGACGGGGTCACCGGAAGCGACCGAGGGCGGCGATGTGTTCGGGGTACATGTCACAACAGCCACCGACGATGGTGGCTCCGTCGTCGATCCATTCGGCCACGTGTTCGGCGTACCGGTCAGCGGTCAGCTCGGCCCGCCGTTCGAACACCACCTCGTTGGCCTGGTAGGTGCCGCTGCGGCTGACGGGGAAGGCGTTGGCGTAGCCGCCCAGTGCGGTGTCGAGGCCCTGTTGGTGTAGCGATCGGGCCAGAGCGCGGATGGCCGGTCCGGTTTGTTCCGGAAGTGAGCAGTTGAACAACACGGCCTGGACTGGTGGGTGCGAAGCGGCGACGGCGGCCGCGATGTCGTCGGTGGTTTCGCCCGACCGCAGGGTGACACGATCGGCCGGGTAGGTGTCGGGCAGGGTGAACGACATCCAGATCGGTTGGCCGGAGCCGCGCTCGTGTATGGCCGCCACCGTCGTGGTGAGCTCGTCGACTCGGCTGAACGTCTCACCGATCCACAGATCGACGTACGGGTCGAGGGCGTCGACGATGTCGCCGTAGATCGGGGCGGCTCGGCGTGGATCGAATTGAGTCGGTTCGTACGATCCGAACAACGGCGGGAGCGAGCCGGCGACCCGTACTTCGTGCTCGGCCGAGTCAGCCACCTGGCGGGCCAGTTGGCCCGCCCGCGCCGCCAGCTCGCGGCCTCGGGCGGCGAAGGGCTGGTCACCGAGGTGGTAGGGCACCACGGCGTAGTTGTTGGTGATGATGACGTCGGCCCCGGCGTCAACGAAGTTCTGGTGAGCCCTAGCCACCATCTCGGGGGCCTCCATGAGGGCCAGCGCCGACCACTCCGGTTGGCGGAACGGAGCGCCGATCCGGCGGAGCTCCTTGCCCATACCTCCATCGAGGATCACAACCGATGCCATCGGGCGCAGAGCCTAGGAGAGCGGTGTCGCCCAGGCCCCGGCCATTCCGGCCGGTGTCTCGTCGAGCCCTAGGCTCCGGGGCCATGCAACTGGCGATCTCCGATCTGCTTCGTCCCGAAACCACCGAGCTCCACCGGTTGCCCTCACGGCCGCCGTTGGTGCCGTACGACTCGGCGGCCGATGCCGCGGCCGGCGGCCAATCGCGGTGGCACCGATCGCTCGACGGGGACTGGCGCTTTCGGCTCGTCGATCATCCGGATCGGGCGCCGGCGGGATGGTTCGAACCCGACCACGACGACCGAGGCTGGACGGAGCTGGCCGTGCCCGGTTGCTGGACCCGCCAGGACGTTGGTGATCCGCCGATCTACACCAACATCGTCATGCCGTGGCCTCTCGACCCGCCCGAGTGGCCCGATCCCAATCCCACCGGGTTGTACCGACGCCGGTTCCGGCTGCCGTCGGGCTGGAAGCGGCGTCGCACGGTGCTCCAGCTGGGTGGATTCGAGAGTGTGGCGTTGGTGTGGTGCAACGGAGCCTTCGTGGGTATGGGCAAGGACTCCCGCCTGGCCTCGGAGTTCGACCTCACCCCCCACCTGCAGACGGGCGAGAACCGGTTGGCCGTGATGGTGGTGCGGTGGTCCGATGCCACGTGGATCGAAGACCAGGACCACTGGTTCCACGCCGGGCTGCATCGCTCTGTGACCATCTACTCCACACCGCCGGTGCACCTGGGCGACGTGGCCACCGCTTCCGACTTCGATCCGGCCACCGGTTCGGGGGTGCTCGACATCACGACGGTGGTCGGCGGCCCGGTGGCCGCGGGATGGTCGGTGCGGGCCACGCTCGCGACCAGCCGGGGTCGGGCAATCACCAACCACCAGTCGGCGGTCGACCATGTCTCGGGTCGCTCAGGATTGGCGGGTCTGCTGGCCGGCTACGCCTACCGGGGTCCCTGGGCCACCTCCACCCTGGCGGTGCGAGACATTCACCCGTGGTCGGCCGAGGACCCACACCGATACCGACTCACTGTCGAGCTGCTCGACCCCGCCGGGCAGGTCACCGAGGTCAGCTCGTTGTGGGTGGGTTTCACCCGGGTCGAGGTGGCCGACCGTCGGCTGAGAGTCAACGGGGCCGAGGTGATGATCGTCGGTGTCAATCGCCACGACCACCACGAAGTCACCGGCAAGACCCTCACGGCCGATGACATGCGCCGCGACGTCGAATTGATGAAGCAGCACAACATCAATGCGGTGCGCACCGCCCACTATCCGAACGACCCGGTGCTGCTCGATCTGTGTGACGAATACGGGCTGTATGTGATCGACGAGGCCAACGTCGAGAGCCACGCCCGTCAGTTGTCGCTGGCCAACGACAGCCGCTGGCATCATGCCGTCCTCGAGCGGGTGCAACGCATGGTGCAACGTGACCGGAACCACGCGAGTGTGATCGGCTGGTCGCTCGGGAACGAGGCCGGATCAGGGGCATGCCACGATGCCGCCGCCGGCTGGGTCCGGCGAGTCGACCCGTCCCGTTTCGTGCACTACGAGGGCGCGTTGGGATCCCGATTCAGCGTCAACAACCCGGCGATGTCGGCGCGGATCACCGCCGCTCCCTCTGCGGCTGAACGGCGAATCACCGACATCGTGTGCCCCATGTACACCCCGATCGAGGTGATCGTGCGGTGGGCCCGCTGGGCCGAGAAGACCGACCTCGACGACCGACCGCTCATCTTGTGTGAGTACAGCCACGCCATGGGCAACTCCAACGGCTCCCTGCGCGAGTACTGGGACGCGTTCTGGGCCGAACCCGGTCTCCAGGGAGGGTTCGTGTGGGACTGGATCGACCAGGGTCTGCTCGAACACGACCAGCACGGGCAGCCGTATTGGGCCTACGACGGGCACTTCGGGCCGGCCAGCGGTGACGCCAACTTCTGCATCAACGGGCTGATCGGGTCGAACCGGGAGCCGCACCCGGCACTGCGCGAGCTCATGTGGTGCGCCCAGCCGGTGAAGTTCGAACCAACCAGCGGCAACGGCCGGCGGGTCAGGGTCACCAACCGTCGCTCGCACCGGACAACCGACGATCTGCGGTTCGAGTGGCTGCTCACCGTCGATGGCGAGCGGCAGGCGCGCGGCGAGGTCGATGTGGCGTCGGTGGCACCGGGTGCGTCCCGCGTCGTCACGGTCACCGGTGTGCCGCGAGTGACGGGTGGCCAGGTCGACCTCGAGATCCGGGCTCGACAGCGCCGGGCCACCGCCGGCGCGCCGGCCGGACACATCGTGGCCTGGGATCAGTGGCCGGTTCGATCGGCGGACCACGCCGTCCCGGTTCGGCCCCGGGAGACGACGTCCGGTGAGGTCCAGGACGGCGGCTTCGAACTTCGCTCGGGTTCGGTTGCGGTCACCGGTTCGTCCGCGACGGGCGAGATTGCCGGCGTGTCGGTGGGGTCGCGCCGGGTGGTGGTGGGCGACCTCGTCCCGAATCTGTGGCGGGCGCCGATCGACAACGACGGTGTGGGCCAGGGATGGATGGCCGAGGTTGTCGGCCGGCGGCTGGACTGGATGGCGTCGGGGCTCGACAACCTCAGCCACCAGGTCGACCAGGTGTCGGTGCGCCGCCGGGGTGATCGCTGGACCCTCCGACGCCAGAGCCGACTATTGGGGACCGATGGCGAGGCCACCGTCGACCTCAGGGTCGTGGTGGCCCCGACGGGGGTCGAGGTGGCGCAGCGCCTCGATCTACCTGCGGTGTGGGACGACGCCCCCCGAGTCGGTCTGCGGCTCGACGTGGCGGCCGAGTTCGACCGGGTCCGCTGGTACGGGCTGGGCCCCGACGAGACCTATCCCGACCGGACCGGTGCTGCCTGTCGTGGGATCTGGCAGCAGTCGGTCGGCGATCAATACCACCCGTACGCGGTGCCACAGGAACACGGCGCCCACCACGACACTCGCTGGTTCGAGCTGGTCGATGATCGACACAAGGGCCTGCGCTTCGGCGCGGTGGGGCGCGCCGGCTTCAGCTACTCGGCCCGTCGGCACACCGACGAGGCACTCACTGCGGCGGCCACAGTGGCCGAGCTGGAGCAGGTCGATCACGTCAGCGTGAACATCGACGCCGCCATGCGAGGGTTGGGTACGGGCGCCTGCGGTCCGGACGTGTTGGCGCCTTACCGGGTGCGGCCCGGAACACACTGGCTGCGATTCGGGATCGAAGCCGCCCGCCGCTGACGTTCAGGCCACGATGCCCCGCACCTTCAGATCGACCACGGTGTCCCAGTCCAGTCCCAGCTGGTCGGTGAGGATGGCGTCGCCGTGTTCGTGAAAATCCGGTGCTCTCCGGGGTGGGGACGCTTCACCGCCGAACTGCACCGGGGCGGTCACCAGCTTGAAGGCCACCCCGTCGGCGGTCTCCAGCTCCATCACGTAGTCGTTGGCCACGGCCTGGGGGTCGTCGGCCACCTCCAACGAGTTCTGGATCGGGGCCCACTGGCCTCGAAATCCCTGGAGTTTGTCGGTCCACTCGGCCAAGGTGTGTCGGGCCACGTGCTCGGCCACCAGCGCCGCTGCCGCTTGGGCGTTGGCCGCCAGGTCCTCGGCGGTGGCGAACCGTTCGTCGGCGATCAGTTCGGGCGCACCGACCAGCTCACACCAGTCGGGCCAGTAGGCGAAGGCCTGCAACATGGTGAGGTTGAGCCAGCGGTCGTCGGCCGTGGGAAAGCTGCCCACCAGGGGGTTGCCGAACGCCGCCAGTGATGCCGGCGGTGCGGACCACGGCTGTCCCTGCACCAACGAGAGGGCGATGCCCGCTCCCATGGCCCACATGCCGGTGCCGAGCAGCGAGACGTCGACCGAGACGGCTTCTCCGGTGCGTTCGCGGTGGAGCAGGGCGCCGGCGATCCCCCCGGCGATGGTCATACCGCCGATCGAGTCACCGAAGGCCGGAGCCGGCTGCATCCCGGGATAGTCGGCATCGACGGGAGTGTTGCCGAACGCCGCACCGGACCGGCACCAGAAGCCGGTCATGTCGTAGCCGCCGCTGTTGCCGTCGGGGCCTTTGGCGCCGTGAGCGGTTCCCGCCGCATAGATGATGTTCGGCGCATGAGCCTCGATGTCGGCTTGAGCGATGCGGAGTTTGTCGCGCACTGCGGGCGGTTTGTTGGTGAGGAACACATCACACGTGGCGGCCAGGCGGTAGGCCAGGTCGACCCCATCGTCGGTGGTGAGATCGATCCCGATGCTCTGTTTGCCCCGGTTGGAGTGTTCGAGCAGGGCGTGCACCTGCCCGCTCAGGTCCATGACCCCGGATGAGGCCAACCCCCGCATGGCGTCGCCGCGAACCGCGTGTTCGATCTTGATGACCTCGGCCCCCCAGTCGGCCAGCACCGCGGACGCCGCCGGAACGAACGTGTGCTCGGCCACCTCGAGCACCCGGATCCCCTTCATGATCTGCGTCATCACTCGCCCTTCGTCGTCGCCCGTGATCATCGCGCACGGGTGTGGCCAGGACGGATTCGCGCTGATCGGGAACTGATCGTCGGGCCAGCACGTTGAGCTATCGACGCGAAAGTCGGGTGCGGCATCGCGCGAAACGGAACCGCACCCGACACGTCAATTCCATCCATGAAGGAGAAACGACGATGTATCAACGATACCGGCGCGGGCTGTGGGCCCTGTTCAGTTTGGCGGTCTTGGCCGCGCTGACAGTGCCTGCCGCTTCGGCCCAGGAGGACACCGGCGACGACCGAACGGGGTATTCGGCGCCGACCACGTACCACGTCACCATCGAGAACCTGACCGGGGGGCAACCGTTCACCCCGCCGGTCATTGCCAGTCATTCGCCGGCGGCCAATGTGTTCCGCACCGGACAGCCGGCGAGCGCAGCCATTCAGGATCTGGCCGAGAACGGTGGCGTGCCCACCCTGGTTGGTGCCTTGGAAGGTGCTGGACGGTCGGTAGGGGAGGTCGTGGTGGCCGAGTCGGTGGCTCAACCGCCTCTGCTGCCCGGGGAAGCGGTGACGGTGGAGCTCGGTGCGTTGCGGCGCCACCGACGGCTGTCGTTTGCGTCGATGTTGATCTGCACCAACGACGGTTTCACCGGCGTCGACTCGTTGCGGCTGCCCAACCGAGCCGGAACCTCGACCATCGCCTATGTGAACGCCTATGACGCGGGCACCGAGCGCAACACCGAGGACTTCGATGATCTGGTTCCCCCGTGTGGTCCGCTCACCGGTGTTGATTCCGGTGGTGCCGGCACCGGGATGACCAACCCGGCCTTGGCCGAGAACGGCGTGATCCACGCCCACACCGGTGTGACCGGTTCGGCCGATCTCGTCCCCGCCGTACACGACTGGGATGACCCGGTGGCCAAGATCACCGTCACCCGTGTCGATCGTGCCCCCCGCTACGAAGTGAGCATCGTCAACGAGACCACGGGCCAGCCGTTCACGCCGCCGGTGGTGGCGGTGCACAACCGACGGGTGAGCCTGTATCAGCCCAACCAGCCGGCTTCGGCGCCGCTCCAAGGACTGGCCGAGAACGGCGACGTCGGAGGACTGGTCGGGGCCATTGAGACGGCCCGGCACGTCTTCGCCGTCGACGTCGGAAGTGGTCCTGTGCTGCCCGGTAGCGATCAGACGGTCGAGGTGATTGCCCCTCGCAACATCCGGCGGCTCTCGTTCGCATCGATGTTGATCTGCACCAACGACGGGTTCGCAGGGGCCAACTCCCTGCGGCTGCCGCATGGCGTCGGGGACTCCGTCTCGGCGCCGCTGCGTGGGTACGACGCGGGCACCGAGCGCAACACCGAGGATTTCGATGATCTGGTTCCCCCGTGTGGTCCGCTCACCGGTGTTGATTCCGGTGGTGCCGGCACCGGGATGACCAACCCGGCCCTGGCCCAGAACAGCGTGATCCGTCCTCACGGCGGCGTGAAGGGCTCTGCCGACCTGATTCCCGCCGTCCATGACTGGACTGGCCCGGTCGGCGAGATCGTGATCACCCGAGTCCGATGACCCCTACCCTCCGGGGTTGATTCGGAACCCAGGCCCGGCCGCCGTTCCCTACCGGCGGTCGGGCCTGCTCGCGTCCGACGTTCGGTGTTGGTCGGCTGGGCCGGCCGCACTAACCATGACGGATGTCGTGCGCGGAGTGGTACCGCTGGTTCGGAGAACACGATGCCCGCGGGCGGTCACCCAGCTACGCCGCTCTGTCGCTGGCCGTTGCCGACGACGGCGAGTTGTGCCGCTTGATCGATGCCCTCCCGTCGCTCAAACAACAACCCAACCTGCTGTTCGCCGCGACCCGCAGCCTCGGGGGCCCCACGCACGACTGGCCCGAATTCCGATCGTTCGTGACCACTCGGTGGGCCGAGGTGTCGGCGTTGATGGCCACGCGCTCCACCCAGACGAACGAAGCGGCCCGTTGCGCCAGCCTGTTGCCGATCCTCGCTGCTCTCCCTCAGCCGCTGGCCTTGATCGAGTTGGGCACCTCGGCCGGCCTGTGCCTGTATCCCGACCGCTACCAGTACCGCTACGGCGACCGGGTGCTGGGTGAATCACCCGTGCAGCTCGACGTGGAGATCAGCGGTGCTGTCCCGGTGCCGGACCGCTTGCCCGAAGTGGTCGCTCGTATCGGCGTCGATCTCGAACCCCGCGACGTGACCGATACCGACGACATGGCCTGGCTTCGAGCCTGCATCTGGCCCGAGCAGACCGACCGCCACGTGCGTTTCGAGGCGGCAGTCGCCATTGCCGCCACCGAACCGCCCGAGTTGCACCGGGGTGACCTCGTGGAAGCCATCCCGGACCTGATCGATCGAGCCCCGGCCGCGGCCACCACCGTGGTGTTCAACAGCACGGCCTTCATGTATCTCACCGAGGCACAACGGCATCGGGCCACCGAGTTGTTGGCGGGTCGCAACGACGTGGTGTGGATCACCAACGAGAGCCCTGGGCTGGTCCCGGGTCTCGCCACCGACCTGACGCCTCCGCCCGGCCAGAACCAGCAGTCCTACCTGGAGGTGGCGGTGGGCGGCACGCAGGTGCGAGCGCTCACAGGGCCTCACGGGTCGTGGTTATGGTGGCCGCCTCCGACGGTTTCCGGAGGTCGATGACCTCGGCGTGACCCATACGGTCGGCTTCACGCTCGATGCTGTTCAACGCACTGGTCAACAGCATGCCGACGAAGGGTCGCATGAACCACCAGTACCGACCGAACCGTTTGCGGGCGGCGCGGTCGGTGACCACGGTGCGGGACTCATAGATCAGCATCGTTCGTTCCGGGCCCCGGGGAACGGCGTGGAACCCGATGACGGTCTTGGCGTATCCGGGCTCGTCGAAGCCCACGAACTGGTCGGGATCGAAGTCGACCCATCCGTAGTCACGCTGCCAGAACCGGCCGATGGCGCCGGCCACGTACTGCTCGTTCTCCTTGGTGCCGAGCACCTTGAAGCTGTTGTCGTCGGGAAGGTCGGCGAAGCTCACGTGTCGAGGTAGTGGTGTCACCGGCTCGCCCCGCCACCTCGCCCGCCATTGGTTGGGTCGATCGCGGACCCATGTGAGCAGTCGGGCCACGGGCGCGTCCATCAGGTTGGCCGTCTGGACGGCCTTCATGGTGGTGGCGGGGTCGGCGTCGATCATCCGACTCCGCGCCAGGGCGTACGGGGGGTTCGGGGCAACCACATCGATGATCATGACGTCATCTTTCGCCTGTTGCCCCGACGCTACCAGGGCCGGAGGTCCCGGTCGGTGACTACGCTTCGGCCATGGGCGAGACACAGAAGAGCAAGTCGTTTCGAACTCCGCCGGCCTGGGCCATGCCGTGGATCACCAAGGCCAACGTGTGGATCTATCGCCGTTCGGGCGGCAAGTACGGCAGTGCCGCGGCGGGTATGCGCAATGTCATGATCACCACCATCGGTCGACGATCGGGCAACCCTCATACGGTGGTGTTGCCATACTGGCTCGATGGAGATGGACGGCGAATCGTGGTGGCCAGCCATCTGGGGAACCCCAACAACCCGGCCTGGTTCCACAACCTGGCCGACCGCGACGCCAATCCCGACGTTGCCGTCCAGGATCGCGGCGAGCTGTTCCGAGCCGAGGCCCAGGTGCTAGACGGTGACGAGCGGGCGGCCGTGTGGGATGCCTTGCTCGTCGACCGACCCTTCTACGCCGAGTACCAGGCCAAAACCGACCGCCAGATCCCCCTGGTGCGCCTGGTGCCGCTCACCGGTACCGACTGAGCGCCGCTTCTCGGCGCCGCCGCAGTGCCTGGTGTCGTTCGTCTCGATCGACCGTGGGGTGGTCGGCGGGGAGATGTGAACTCAGGTCGGTGGTGGGGATCAGCTCGGCCTCGGGTACGGGAAGGGTGGGGGCCCGCCCCCAACGGTAGGCGAGCAGTCCGACCGGTCGTTCCTCGGTGTCGATCCAATTGGGAACACCGGGGTCATGATGGGCCACCACGATTCGCACCCGGCCGTCGTCGTCGACATGGGTCTGGGTGTTGTTGAGGCTGGTCTGGCGATTGGCGAAGTCGCCCGACTCGAACCAACCGAGCGTGTGGATCTGGAAGTTCCAGTAGTCGGCGTCGGGCACATCGCAGGTGATCAACAGGACTTGGTCGTCGGTGAGGTCCCAGAACCCGGACCCGTAGGCGATGTTGTGGGCCCCGCCGGCTGGGGCACGGGGTTTGCTCATCTCGTTGGGAGTGGCCGCCTCGAGCGCGTGCACCAGGTAGTTGTTCCAATAGACCAGCGACCGTTCGACCCACTGAGTGGCTCGGTCGAGACCGTCGCCGATCCACTCGGGGTCGGGTGGCGGCGGCGGAACTCCCTCACCGCCCACCCGTTCGATGTGGGCCACCGCGACCCGGTCGTTCTCCCAGTCGGCGTGATACTGCCGGATGGTGACCAGCCGAGCATCGGGGTGGCTGGGCAGCCAGTTGCCCGGGTGTTCGTCGGGTGAGATCACCAGTTCGAGCCGGCCGTCGGCGCCGAGGGTGAGCTCGTCGAGCGCCCGCTCGCTGTACACGCCGTACTCGTCCATCTGCATGTCGCCCTCGCTCAACGAGATGAGGAGTTGGCTGACTCCGGTGGCGTCGAGCCAGACGCGATAGGTGAGGTCGGGGTCGATGCTGGCCCGCATGTAGACGTTGTCGGCGTTGGGTCCACCCCACTGGGTCCAGGGATCCTCGAAACGGAAGAACTCGGGATACACGGGATCGGCGAACTCGAGCTCTTGGCGGAGCGCGAACACCAACAGGCGGGTCAGATAGCGGTAGCCCTCGGCTCGGCCCCGTTCACCGCTCGGGAAGTCGTCGGTGAGTAGCCGTTCGCCGATGTCGGCCAGCCGCGCACAGAAACCCAGCCATGCGTCGCCCGACATGAGCTTCTCGTGCGGGCTGGCTGGGGTCTCGTCGTCCACGAGTGCGAGTCTGGTCGTCCCCTCGTCCAGTGTCGATTCACCTCATGGGTCGGTTCGAGGGTCCGGCTGCGCGACCGCTGGCCCTGGCATAGTGCAGTCGTGGTGACCCCGTTCCAGCCGGCTCGATCGAGTCGTTCCGTCCATGGCTGAGGGACGTCGGACGCCGGTGGTCGGTGGTCTGATCGGGCGCGTGGTGCCCGAGGTGCTGCGCAACGTCGACACCGACGAACTGCTCGACACCCTCGACGTCGACGCCATCGTCGAACGGCTCGACATCGACGCGGTGGCCGCTCGTCTCGATCTGGATGCGTTGATGATGCGGTTGGACATGGACGCGCTGGTCGATCAGCTCGACGTGAACAAGGTGGCGGCCCAGCTCGATCTGGATGCGTTGATGATGCGGTTGGACATGGACGCGCTGGTGGATCAGCTCGACGTGAACAAGGTGGCGGCCCAGCTCGATCTTGATGCGTTGATGATGCGGTTGGACATGGACGCGCTGGTCGATCGGCTCGACGTGAACAAGGTGGCCGATCAGCTCGACCTGGACGCCTTGATGGAGAAGATCGAGATCAGCCGCATCATGGGCCGCGGCACCCAGGAGATCGCCGAGGGATCGCTCGACTTCGTGCGGCGCCAGCTGGTGCGATTCGATGCGGCGATCAACGGCATCGTCTGGGGCCTGCTGCGTCGAGAGCGGGCCGACTTCGCCGAGGGGCCGCCCGAATTGGTCCAGCCGACCGAGGAGGCCGAGGTCGATCCGTCCCGTCCCGTCGATCGCCGGCAGGTGTCGGGCCACTACGCCGGTGTGGTCACTCGTGCCGCGGCCCTGTGGCTCGACGTCGTGGGGGCGCTCACGGGGTTCGGCCTGGTCGGCGCCATGTTCACGTTCTTGTTGGCCACCATCTTCGAGGTCGACGTAGTGTTGTCCTCCACTGGCTGGCTCAACCGGGTGCTGCTGGTCAGCTGGATGTTGGCCTGGTTCTGGCTGCCCGTGGCCATCGCCGGCCGAACCGCCGGCATGCTGTTGGTCGGCCTCCGAATCGTTCGAAGATCGGGCCGCCCGGTGCGGGCCGGCCGATCTCTGGTTCGGGCCCTGATGCTGCCGGTGTCGCTGGTGTTGTTCCTGGTGGCCTTCCTCGGAGTCTTCCTGGGTCGCGAGCGGCGCGCCCTGCACGACGTGGTGGCCGACACGGTGGTGGTCTACGACTGGGGTCGCCGCCCGGCCGAACAACCCTCGTCGCTCATCGCCAGGGCCGGTCAGCTGATCTCCGACAATCGGGCGCCCGCCGCCGAGCCCACCTGATCAGGCCACTCGCCCCCGGGCGTAGTCGTAGAACGCACGGTCGAAGGGGTTCTCGTCGTCGATTCGTTGCCACAACTCGTCGTGCACCACCGCTTCGTGACCGACATTCCGATCGGGTACGGAATCGATGACCCAGCCGAACCGGTCCCGCAGCGCGGCCAGGAAGTCGTCGAATCGGTCCTGGAAACCCACTACCGCGACCCGGTCGAGGTTGGCTCGGGCAATAGCCAACCGCTCGGCGTCCATGTCGACGGGGTGGAGGTGGTTGACGGCGCCGTCGTCGGCGGTGATGGCGAACTGCTTCACCTGATGGTTGTCGATGTAGTTGGCCCGCAGAATCGTCTGCTGGTCGTAGATCTGCTCGAGGCTCTCGTCGGGTTGATGGTTGCGCTGGCGTTGACGCAACCACGACACCGTGCGATCGACCGGGTCACGTAACACGGTGAGGTAGGTGAAGGTCATGTCGAGGCGGTCGGTGAGCCCGATGGGCACGTGGGCGGAGTACATCCGTAGGGCGTCGATGCGTTCCGGCGACAGGGCCTGCAGGTAGCGGATGTCGGCCTTGGCTGCGTAGGGCGTGGTGTCGACTGCGGGATCCGGGAAGATCTGATCGGCGTCGAAGTTGTTGTCGATGTGGCCCCGAAACGTGGTGCCCCCGGTCTTCATCACATGGAGGAAGAAGAAGCGTGTGTCGGGATCGATGGGCACGCTCGCTGACGGTACCGAGGTCAGGTCGGCTCAGTCGAGCTTGAGGACCTTGCGGGCGTTGTCCCGCAGGAACTTGGGCCACACCTCGTCCTTGAACGGTACGTGGGGCATGTCGCCCATGATGCGCTCGAGCGACAGGCCCATGGGGAAGTAGCCGGCGTAGATGATGCGGTCGGCACCGCGGGTGTTGGCGTAGTTGACGATCTCTTCGGGGTAGTACTTCGGGGCGAAGGCCGACGTCGAGTAGTAGAGGTTGGGCCACTTCAGCATCAGCTTCATGGCCAACTTCTCCCATGGCTCGCAGCCATGACGGGTGACGAAGACCAGTTCGGGGAAGTCGTACATGACCTGGTCGATGAGTTCGACGTGTTGGCACGCCATCGGGAATCGTGGTCCCGGAACACCGGCGCACACGAAGATGGGCACCCCCAGCTCCACACATTTGGCGTAGATCGGGTACATCTTGGCGTCGTTGATCGGCACCTGGGGCAGGTAGCCGGCGGGGAAGGCACCAAAGGCACGCACGCCGTACTTCTCGTGCTGTTTCACCATGGCCCGAATACCGTCCATGCCCCGATTGGGATCGACGTGGCCCGACGGCACGAAACGGTCGGGATGGTCGGTCAGCGCCTTCTGGCTGACCTCGTCCTCACAGCCGATCAATCCGATCTCGATGCCGAACCGGTCCATTTCGTGGAGGGTGATCGACACGGGGTCCTCGGCGCCGTAGAGCTCCTTGGGCACGTTCTTGAACATGTACTCGACCGGGAAGTCCATGTCGGTCGAGCCGTCCTTGAGCTGTTCCCGGATGAAGTCGTACTGCTTGAAGTCGTGGGCCGGGAAGGCGATCATCGTGTCGACGATCCCGATGTCGCTGGGCATGGGCATGGCCAGGGTTCCTCTCGTAGGGGCGGTTCGGAGCTCTCAGCCGGCCGGCTGGAGCAGGCCGAGGGCGTTGTCGCGCATGACTCGACGGACCTCGTCGGGTGAGAAGTCCGGGATGTCGTGGATGAATGCCGTTGGTTCGGCCAGGCCTTCGGCGTGCGGGTAGTCGCTGCCGAACAGCAGGTGATCGGCCGTGAGGTGCTCCTTGAGGAGGTCGATGTCGTCTTCGTAGTACGGCGAGACCCAGACGTGGCGCTTGAACGTGTCGGCCGGGTGCTCGGAGAAGGCCTGGGGCATCTTGCCGAAACACATGTCGAATTCTTCGAGCAACTTGGGTATGAACGACCCGCCGTTCTCGATGGAGGCGACGCGCAGCGCGGGATGCCGATCGAACAGCCCGTGGCAGACCAGGGCGGTGAACGTGTCGGCGATCTGGCGTTCGTGGCTGATGATCTGGCGGAACGGTGTGCTGCGGAAGGCTTCCATCTCGCCCATGGGTTCCCACCAGTTGACGTAGGCGCTCGTGCCTCCGTCGCCGCCGTGGATACCCACGGTGATGCCGGCTTCGTTCAGGCGACTCCAGACCGGGTCGTACTTCTCCATACCGGGTGACAGGCTGCCGCCGTCCTCGGTGGGGACCGGTCCGGGGACCATCACCACCAGCTTGGCGCCCCGATCGAGAGCCCACTCGACCTCGGCCGCACCCTGCTCCGGGTCGGCCAACGAGATCATGGGTGCCGCGAAGATGCGGTCCTGGTAGGCGAAACCCCAGTCGTCGTCGAGCCACTGGTTGAAGGCGTGGAAGGCGGCGTGGATGGCGTCGATGTCGTGTGACAACGACTGCTGCATCCCCACCCCCAGTGTGGGGAAGAAGTACGCACCGTCGACCCCTTGGTCGTCCATCACCGACAGCCGGGCATCGCGGTTCTGGTACTCGGGGTGTTCGGCCAGCGGGTCGAGCTCGCCGAACATCGTCTTGACGTCTTGGCCGCCGGTGTTCTTGCCCCGGAAGTAGTCGTCGAGGGCCCCGGGACGGGCGATGGGATCCCACGTGGGGTTGGGGATGAAACGGTTGATCCGCCCGGCGACCAGGAGCCGTTTGCGACCGTTGATCTCGGCCCACTGCATGCAGCGTTTGCGCATGGTCGGGTCGAGGTGCCGGGTGAAGGCGTCTTCGGCTTCGTAGTAGTGGTTGTCGGCGTCGAAGACACCGAAGTCGACGTGCACGGTCATGGGTGATCCCCTTGGCGGTCGTTGAACCCGACGCTACGCCACAATAAGAACCGGTTCTAGCTGCGGGGGAGGAGTCCCGAAACCGACCGGGCGGATGTCCGGCGCCTCCGGCGCAGCCGCAGCGACGGGTGAACGTCCCGAAACCGATCCGGCGGCCCGGGAACAAGATGAGAAGGGCGGGAGCGACGGAGGAGCGACCAGTCGGCGCCTCTGGCGCAGCTGCAGCGCGAGTCGAGGAGCGTCAGCGACGGATCTCGCCTGCGGAGGTACCCGCCTCGATCAGTCGGTCGGTGTTGGCTCGTTCTTCGTAGATGAGCCGGATCAGCCAGTACCGGAACCAGCGGGTCAACGAGGCCCGCAGGAACAGCGCCACCGCGCCGAGACCGATCACCACACCCAACAGCGCCAGGATGATCATGTCGTTCTGGTCCCGGGCGTCGTCGGCGTTGCTCGATTGCGTGAAGGCGATGATCTCGATGATCACCGCAACCACGAACAAGACGATGCTGATGATGACCGCGGTCTTCTCCGGGTTGGCCCGGCCACCGCTGATCTTCATCTCGTCGACGGTTTGTTGGAACTCCTCGAGTCGCGGGTTGGTGTCGGACATCAGTGGTCTCCTCCGGAAGGGGTTTCGATCCCCAGGTAGGCGGCGGTCAATTCCTCGGCGATCTCGGCCGGTGGGCCGGTGCGCTGGATTCGTCCGTGCAACATGATGGCCGCCGTATCGGCCACCCCCAGCACGGTCTGGGCGAACTGTTCGACGATCAGGATCGAGAGGCCGTTGCGGGCCAGCTGTCCGACCTGTTCGTACAGTTCCTCGACGATGATGGGAGCCAGGCCCATCGACAGCTCGTCGAGCATCAGCAGGGCCGGGTCGGTCGACAGGGCGCGCGCCATGGCCAGCATTTGTTGCTCGCCGCCCGAGAGGGTGCCGGCCAACTGTCGGCGTCGCTCCTGGAGCCGAGGGAACTGCTCGTAGGCCCGGTCGCGGACATCGCTGTAGCTCACGCCGGCGTAGGTCATCATGCGGATGTTCTCGGCCACGGTCAGATTCGGAAAGATCCCTCGGCCCTCTGGCACCAGGCACACACCGGCCCGGGCCAAAACGTCGGGGCGAACGCCGTTGAGCTCGCGGCCGCTCACCATCAGCCGGCCCGACGTCGGGTGGATCTGCCCGCTGGCCACGCCGAGGGTGGTGCTCTTGCCCGCGCCGTTGGGGCCGAGCAAGGCGAACACCTGACCTTGTTCGACGCGCAGGTCGACGCCGTGCAGCACATCGATGATGCCGTAGCCGGCCCGCACTCCTCGCAGCTCGAGCAGGGCATCAGCGGTTGGTTCGGTGTGGTCGGTCATGCCGCGTCCGAGCCCAGGTAGGCGGTGCGGACCAGCTCGTTGGCCTGGATGTCCTAGGGGCCACCCACCGCGATGATCTGGCCGAAGTCCAGCACGTGGATGTGGGAGCAGACGCGCATGACAAAACTCATGTCGTGTTCGACCAGCAGCACGGCCAGGTCGTCTTCGTCGACCAGCTGCAGGAGAAGGTCGCCGACCGCCGCGGTCTCGTCCTCGGTGAGACCCGAGGATGCCTCGTCGAGCAGCAGCACACGCGGGCGGCCCGCCAGGGCGCGCGCCAGCTCCACCAGCCGAGCGGTGCCGGTGGGCAAGGTGCCCACGGTGATCTCGGCCACGTCGTGGAGTCCGACCCGCTCGAGGATCTCGTCGGTGAGGCCACCCGGGTCGGTGATCGACTTGTTCCAGGTGGTCGCCATCTCGGCGGCCACCAGGATGTTCTCTCGAGCCGACAATGAGTTGAACGCCTCGAGCTTCTGGAAGGTGCGGGCCACACCCTGGCGCGCCCGTTTGTGCACACCTTGATTGGTGACGTCGTGGCCCCCGAGCAGCACCGTTCCCGCCGACGGAGCCTGGAGACCGGTGATCACGTTGAACAGGGTGGTCTTGCCGG
>JBPCTQ010000032.1:0-18491 GCA_051011595.1 Acidimicrobiales bacterium | reverse complement strand
AGGTGCAGCGGCTCGCCGACCGGGTTTCAGCAATATTCGTGCCGGCGGCGATCGGTATCGCGTTCGTGACGCTGCTCGGCTGGCTGGCGCTGGGCGGTTCGGCCGACGATGCGTTCACCGCCGCTGTCGCGGTGCTGATCGTCGCGTGTCCGTGCGCACTTGGCTTGGCGACACCGCTGGGAATCATGGTTGGCACCGGCCGCGCTGCCCAACTCGGTGTGATCATCAAGGGTGGCGAGGTGCTCGAGGACACTCGGGCGGTCGACGTGGTGGTGGTCGACAAGACCGGCACGCTCACCGAGGGGCGGATGGAGCTGGTCGACGTGGTGGCTCCCGGTGGCGACCGCGACGAACTCCTGGCCCTGGCGTCCGCGCTCGAGTCCCGATCGGAACACCCCATCGCCGCCGCGGTCAGCGGGGCTGCTCCCGACCACCGGCCGGTCACGGAATTCGAGAATCATCCGGGCCTGGGGGTGTCGGGTTCGGTCGACGGAGTCGACGTGCAGGTGGGCCGCCGACAGGTGTTCGAGAAGGTTCCCTCCCCCATCGACGACGCCGCGGCCAGCGCCGAAGCGGCCGGCAACACCGCAGTGATCGTGGGGCGCCAGGGCACCGCCGAGGCGGTGCTGGTGGTGGCCGATCGCATCAAGGACACCACCCCGGCCGCGGTGAGTGCGCTGCATGATCAGGGCCTGGCCGTCACCATGCTCACCGGCGACAACCGCACCACGGCCGACTCGGTGGCCGCAGCTGTGGGCATCGACCACGTGGTGGCGGGATTGTTGCCGGCCGAGAAGGTCGACGAGGTGCGCCGACTCCAGGCCGACGGCCATCGGGTGGCCATGGTGGGCGACGGCATCAACGACGCTCCCGCCCTGGCCCAGGCCGATCTCGGAATCGCACTGGGTACCGGTACCGACGTGGCCATGGAGGCGTCCGACCTCACCATCGTCAGCGGTGATCTACGAGCGGTCGCCGACGCCATCGCCCTGTCGCGCCGGACGCTGGCCACCATCAAGGGCAACCTCTTCTGGGCCTTCGCCTACAACGCGGCGGCCATACCGCTGGCCGCCCTCGGGGTGCTCCAACCCATGATCGCGGCGGCGGCCATGGGTGTGTCATCGCTGTTCGTGGTGACCAACAGCCTGCGGCTCCGTCGTTTCAAGGGTTACCGCAACCACGCCTGACGCAATTTGCGTCAGAAACCGGTCACGACAGCCGCCATCTGACGCAATTTGCGTCATGGGGAACCAGGAGCGGCCGATGGGTCGTCATAGGGTCAGCCCTGTGGGGAGGCCTCACCCATGACATTCCGATCCGATCGCCGGTGGTTCGCCATCGCCTTGGTGTTCGTGTTGGTCGCCAGCGCTTGTTCGAGCGGCAGCGCCACCGACGAATCCGAGTCCCCTCCGACGAGTGAACCCACCGATGGGCCGGTCTCGGTGGCCGACATCGAGGACGGCGAACTGTCGGTCCGGCTTCGCACCGGCCAGCCCGTCGACGCCGCCGCGCAGGACCCCACTCCGATCGTCAACGGCGAACCACTCGACCCGACCGAGGTCGACACCATCCTCGACCGACTGGGGCCGTGGGATGTCCCCACCGACGATCGCCAGGACTTCAGCCGGCCGGCCGAGACCCTTCTCCCACCCCGCACCGGCGAGACCGTCGAGCAACCCTTCCCGGCCGGTGGTGAGGACCCCCCTCCCGAGCCCCCGGCCGGCCCCCTCGAGATCCTCCGCTACCAGCCCGAGGGCGACGTCGACATCGCACCCTCGATCAGCCTCACCTTCAACCAACCAATGGTGGCGCTGGGCACGGTCGACCAGACAGACGCGGCCGACGTACCCATCACCATCAGTCCCGAGGTGGCCGGTCGATGGCAGTGGATCGGCACCAAGACGGTCCGGTTCGAACACGACTCCGACCTCATCGACCGCCTGCCGATGGCCACGGCCTACACCGTGGAGGTGCCCGCCGGAACCACGTCCACCACCGGTGGTGAGCTGGCCGAGACGGTCGGCTTCCAGTTCGCCACACCAACGGTGCAGTTGGTGTCGTTCGGCCCCGAGAACGACTCCTTGCCCCTCGAGCCGGTCTTCGTGGCCACGTTCGACCAGCACATCGACACCGAGGCGGTTCTGGCCACCATCACGGTCGAAGCCAACGGCGAACCGGTCGACGTACGTCTGGCGTCGGCCAACGAGATCGAAGACGACGACACCGCAGCCCGGCTGGTGGATCAGGCCATCGACGGACGTTTCGTCGCCTTCCGGGCCGACGACCCCCTGCCGGCCGACGCCGAGTTGACCATCCGGTTCGGTCCCGACCTGCCGTCGGCCGAAGGACCACGCACCAACGACCAGCCGGAATCCCGGACGGCCCGCACCTTCGCCTCGCTGCAGGTCACCGACCACAACTGCACCAGCAGCCGGAAGTGCCAGCCGTGGGATCAGCTGCGCGTCGAGTTCAACAACCCGCTCGACGAGGCGGCCTTCGACAACTCCCACGTGGAGATCGAACCCACGGTGGGCGACGCGGTGGTCTACGCAGTGGGTACCACGATCAACATCGACGGCACCTTCGAGGGTGACACCACCTACCGGGTGACTCTCGACAAGACCATCACCGACATCCACGGCCAACAGCTGGCCGACACCCAGGACATCGAGTTCCACATCGGCGCCGCTCGGCCCTCGTTGGATCAGTTCCAGAACCCGCTGCTCACGCTCGACCCGTTCGCCCCCGAACCGGCGGTGTCGGTCACCACCGTGAACCACGATGCCCTGCGCGTCCGGCTGTTCGCCGTCGACCCATCGGAATGGTCGACGTTCATCGCCTACGGGCGCAGCTGGTTCGACGACGAGAACTTCGGGGTCGGGACACCACCGTGGACTGCGGTCACCGACACCACCATCGACGTGGACGCCGAATCCAATGTGCGGGCCGAGACCCTCATCGATCTGAGCGACGCCATCGACGGCGAACACGGCCACGTGGTGGTTCTGGTCGAACCGGTTGGTGCACTGGCCGAGCTGAGCCAACAAGACGACGACTTCTGGTCGAACCGGCCCACCATGGTGTGGGCCCAGCGCACCGACCTGGGAGTGGATGCCTTCGCCGACAACCGGGATCTGGTGGTCTGGACCACCGACCTGGGTACCGGCAAAATCCGCTCCGGTGTCGAGGTCGAGTTGACCGTCGACAACCAGTCGGCGACGTCTGACCAGCAGGGGCTGGCTCGGCTGGCCCTCCCCGGTTCGCCCAACAACGCACCCCTCATCGCTCGCTCCGGCGACGACTCGATGCTGCTGCAAGGTGGGTGGCAGTCGTGGAGCCAACAGAACGATCGGCTGTGGCACGTCTTCGACGACCGGGCCATGTACCGCCCCGGTGAGACCGCCCACTTCAAGGGCTGGGTGCGCAAGCTCACGTTGGCCACCGACACGCAGCTGGCCCCGGTCGACGCTGGAGCCACCGTCTCGTACACCGTGACCGACCCGCAGGGCAACGAAATCGCCGAGGGAACGATGGATGTCAACGCCCTGGGTGGCTTCGACTTCGAGGTCGACATCCCCGAAGGGGCCAACCTGGGCCACGCCAATGTCGAGTTCGCCCTCGACGGCACCGGCGCCCGTCGTCACTACCACTCGTTCCAGGTCCAGGAGTTCCGGCGGCCCGAGTTCGAGGTCAGAGCCCGGCCCGAAAGCCCGGCGCCCTACTTCGTCGACCAACCAGCCACGGTGGCCGTCGACGCCACCTACTTCTCCGGAGGTCCACTACCCGACGCCGACGTGGAGTGGGTGGTCACCACCGACACCGCCACCTACGCCCCACCCAACTGGCCGGACTTCACCTTCTGCACCTGGGTGCCCTGTTGGGACTACGGGTTCGAGAGCGTAGGCCGCGGGTTCGCCGAGGTGTCCGTCGCCATAGACGGTGACTACTACCCCGGACCCCAGGGCGAGCCGGTGGCGGTCGAGACATTCACCGCAGTCACCGGACCCGACGGTTCGCACTACCTGGAGATGGGTTTCACCGGCGATGGCGACGATCAACCCACCACCGTGCGGGCCCAGGCCACCGTGTTCGACATCAACCGGCAGGCCTGGTCTTCGACCGCCAACCTGTTGGTGCACCCGGCCGATGTGTACGTGGGCCTGCGCAGCAGTCGCCCGTTCGTCCGCCAAGGTGAGCCATTGTTGATCGAAGCGATCGTCACCGATCTCGACGGCGAGCCGGTCAACGGTCGGCCGGTGGAGCTCGAGGCCAGCCGTCTTGAGTGGCGCTACCAGGACGGTGAGTGGACCGAGGTCGCCGTCGATCCCGAAACGTGCCAGATCACCTCGACCGGCGAGGCCGGGGAGTGTTCGTTCGCCACCGACCACGGTGGGACCTACGAGATCTCGGCCGCGGTCACCGACGAACAGGGCCGCCAGAACCGCAGCGAGCTCACCCGCTGGGTTAGCGGCGGCGACAGCCGGCCCGATCGACGGGTTCGCCAGGAACGGGTGACGCTGGTGCCCGGCCAAGAGGAGTACCAACCCGGCGACACCGCCGAGATCCTGGTGCAGTCGCCCTTCGGTCCGGCCGAGGGTCTGGTGACGGTCGTCCGCAACGGTCTCGTGTCGACCGACACGTTCACCGCCGCCGACGGTTCGGCGGTGGTCGAGGTGCCGATCACCGACGACCTGATCCCAGGCGCTCGGGTACAGGTCGATCTGGTGGGCGAGACCCCCCGCATCAACGTCGACGGCGCACCGCAGACCGATCTGCCGCCTCGTCCGGCCTTCGCCACCGGGTCACTCGACCTGTCGGTGCCACCGACGTTGCGCGCCCTCACGGTGACCGCGGCGCCGGCCGAGGCCGAGGTCGAACCCGGGGCCCAGACCTCGGTTGCCGTCGAGGTGACCGATGCCGCCGGCGAACCGGTGTCGGGGGCCGAAGTGGCCGTGGTGGTGGTCGACGAGGCCGTACTGGCGCTCACCGGCTATCAGCTGGCCGATCCCAACGACTCGTTCTACGGACGCTTCTGGGGCGACGACCTCGACACCCGCTACGGCCGCGACGGCATCGAGCTGACCGCCAACGACCGTTTCCGCGAAGTCAGCGCCCTCATTGACGGCGACGCCGGCGACGCGGCCACCGGCGATGGGGGTGAAGCCCTCGAGCTCAGCGGCAGTCCGGCCACCACCACCGCAGGGTTCAACCAGGGGGCCGAGGAAGACTACGCCGGCCGGGATCCGGGGGACGATGCCGCCCCGGATACGCCTATCGACGTCCGCGACAACTTCGATGCCCTGGCCCTGTTCACCCCTGACGAGACCACCGGCACCGACGGCACCCTGTCGGTCGACGTTGATCTGCCCGACAGCCTCACCCGCTACCGGGTGATGGCGGTGGCGGTGGCCGACACCGACTCGTTCGGTAGCGGCGAGGCCAACCTCACGGCCCGGCTGCCGATCATGGTGCGCCCGTCGGCTCCCCGATTCCTGAACTTCGGCGACACATTCGAGCTGCCGGTCCTCGTCCAGAACCAGACCGACCAGGATCTCGACGTGGAGGTCGCCATCGAGACCGCCAACCTGGCCCTCACCGAGGCCGCCGGACAGCGGGTGTCGGTGCCGGCCAACAACCGGGTGGAGGTTCGGTTCGCGGCCGAAGCCGACGACGCCGGAACGGCCCGCTTCCGGGTGGCTGGAGTCAGCGGCGACCACGCCGACGCGGCCAGCGGCGAGTTGCCGGTCTACACCCCCACCACCAGCGAGGCCTTCGCCACCTACGGCGTGGTCGACGACGGCACCATCTCCCAACCGCTGTTGGCCCCAACCGACGTGGTGCCTCAGTTCGGCGGCCTGGAGGTGGGCACCTCGTCGACAGCTCTTCAGGCGCTGACCGACGCGGTGTTGTACCTGCACGACTACCGCTACGAGAGCTCCGACGCGCTGGCGTCGCGCATCATGGCCGTGGCCGCCCTGCGTGACGTGCTCGACGCCTTCTCGGCCGAGGGTCTGCCCTCGGCCGCCGAGCTCGATGCCGCCGTCGACCGCGACATCGCCGACCTGGTGGCTCTCCAGAACGGCGACGGTGGTTTCCCCTACTGGCGCCGAGGTGACCGATCCATCCCCTACAACTCGATCCAGTCGGTGCATGCGTTGGTGGCAGCCGAACAGGCGGGCTACTCGTTGCCGTCGGGCGCCAAGACCCAGGGACTCGACTACCTGCGTTCGATCGAGAACCACTTCCCGCCGGAGTACAGCCAGGCCATCCGCAACACCCTCAGTGCCTACGCTCTCAACGTTCGTTCGCTGGCCGATGACCGCGATCCGGCGAAGGCCGTCTCGCTGTACAACCGGGCCGGCGACTCACTGAAGCTCGACGCCCTGGCCTGGTTGTGGCCGGTGCTCGACGACACCGTCGCCCGCGCCGAGATCGCCCGCACCTTCGAGAACCGGGCCACCGAGACGGCCGGGGCGGCCACCTTCGCTACGGACTACGGCGACGATGCCTACGTCATCCTCCATTCGAGCCGCCGCACCGACGGCATCATCCTGCGGTCCCTCGTCTCGGAGAGTCCCGAATCGGATCTCATCCCCAAGGTGGTGGCCGGCCTGCTGGGCAACCAGACCAAGGGCCGCTGGAACAACGTGCAGGAGAACGTGTTCATCCTGCTCGCGCTCAACGACTACTTCGACACCTTCGAGTCGGTCACCCCGGACTTCGTGGCCCGGGTGTGGCTCGGTGACCTCTACGCCGGCGAGCACACATACCAGGGTCGATCCACCGACCGGGGCGAGACCCTGGTACCGATGGCCGAGCTCATCGAGAGCGGCGATGCCGACATCGTGGTGGCCAAGGACGGAGCGGGCCGCCTCTACTACCGACTGGGGCTGCGGTACGCACCGGCCGATCTCGACCTCGACCCGCGCGACCGAGGGTTCGTGGTGCAACGCTCCTACGAGGCCGTCGACGATCCCGACGACGTGCGCCGAGACGACGACGGCACCTGGCAGGTGCGGGCCGGAGCCGAGGTGCGGGTGAACCTCACGATGGTGGCCGACAGCCGCCGTACGCACGTGGCGCTCACCGATCCGTTGCCGGCCGGACTCGAACCGCTCAATCCGGCGTTGGCCGTCACTCCCGACGTGCCGGCTCCGCCCGACGGTGACGACGACGGGTTCGCCCCCGCCGACATCGGCTTCGGGTTCTTCCCCATCTACCCGTGGTGGCAGTGGTACGAACACCAGAACCTGCGCGATGACCGGGCCGAGGCCTTCACGTCACTGCTGAGCGGCGGCACCTACGAGTACTCCTACGTGGCTCGGGCCACCACACCGGGCACGTTCGTGGTGCCTCCGACCAAAGCCGAGGAGATCTACGCCCCGGAGGTCTTCGGCCGCACCGCCACCGACCGCCTCGTCGTCTCCTAGCCCGAAATTGCTGCGATCCCGCGCGCTCAGCGCGCGCCACAACAACAATTTCGCAGGGCCAACCGAAATTGCTGCGATCCCGCGCGCTCAGCGCGCGCCAGGACAGCAATTTCGGCTAGGAGGGAAGGGAGACCTCGAGGAGTTCGGTGGGTGACACCGCCACCGTCATCGGGGCCACCGCCTGGCGCCCCGGGTCATAGAACGACCCCAGCACCGGGCCCAGCCCGGCGTACGCCTCGTGTTCGTGGGCCATGGCGTCACGGAAGGCCGACGCCGTCGTGTGGGTCGGCTGCACACCATGGGCCGCCAGCACCGCCAGCGCCTGGTGATGCGAACCCCAGATCACCAGCGGGTCGGCCGCCGGCGCGGTGTTGATCACCAGTCGCCCGTGGGGCGGCAACAACAACGAACTGGTGTGCAGGATCCGGCCATCGGTGAGACAGCTCACCAACGTCACGTCGCCCGTGGCCCGGCTGAGACCGGCCAAGACCCGGTCGGCCGCACCCTGGTAGAGATCGAACACCGGCGCCGGATCGACCTCGGGGTCATGCACCGTGGCCCCCCATTCCAGACCGAGCAACTCCAGCTCGCCGGCCACCGTGTGCTGATCGCCTTCCACCTCGGCCGGCACCAGCCGACAGGGTTGAGCGATGTAGTGGCGGAGATAGCCGTAGTTGAGGGGATTGGCGACCACGGCCACACCCAGTCGAGCCAGGGCCAGCACCTGGCCGATCAGCAGCGACCAACCCAGCAGAGCCCAGCCACCGACATCGGTGATGCGCAGCAACAACAGGTGGGCCACCACGGCCGACACGCCGGCGACCACGAGCGAGCGGCGGACGAGCGACCGAACGATCCGATTCCGCAGCCACGCCGCACGAGGATCCATGGTCCCCTAGTCGGTCGGAGCAGCCACGAGCTGAAGCGCCCATCGAGGAACCCCGGCCCGAGCAACGCACCCTCGTAACATGCGCGAGTGACCGGCCACCCTGGGATCCCATGACCGCCGTTCTGTTGGCCACGCTGGCGGCCCTCTCGTACGGCGCGTCGGACTTCACCGGCGCACTGGCATCGAAGGAGACCGAACCGGCGCTGGTCACCGTGGCCATGCAGGTCGTGAGCCTGGCCGCCCTCGTGGTGATGGTGCTGATCTTCCCGCCGGCCGAACGCACCATGGTCGACCTGGCCTGGGGCGGGCTCGCGGGCCTGGGGGCGGCCTTTGGTCTCACCACCTTCTACCGAGCGCTGGCCCTGGGCCCGATGTCGACCGCCGCAGCCCTCACCGCCCTGGTCAGCGCAGCACTCCCGGTCATGGCCGGGTTGGCCCTGGGCGACGAGGTGCCCGCGATCACCCTGGTGGGCATCAGCATCGCCGTTCCGGCCGCGGTGTTGGTGTCGGCCGCCGGCTCGGGGATGCACGGCGCCAGCAACACCACACCACGCGAGCGAGTGGTCGCCCGCCGCGACCAGAACCGCACCCGTGCGCTCTCGGTGGCCGCCGGTGTGGGGTTCGCGGTGTTCTTCGTGGCCTTGTCGCGAACGTCCGAGGACGCCGGGCTCTATCCCTTGTTGGGTGCTCGGGTGGCGTCGATCGCGGCCTTGTCGCTCACCCTGACCCTGAGCCACCGGTGGGCGCCGATCGCTCGGCACTTGTGGCCGATCATCATCGTCACCGGCCTGCTCGATTTCGCCGCCAACAGCCTGTACCTGCTGGCCGTTCGTGAAGGCAGCCTCACATGGGTGGCCGCCATCAGCTCGCTGTATCCCATCAGCACCGTCTTGTTGGCCCGCATCGTTCTCGGCGAACGACTCACCCGTGTCCAGATCGCCGGATTCTCCATGGCCGGGGTGGCGTTGGCGCTGGTGGCCATCGGAGCCTGACACCCCAGATCGACCGGGCCGAACGACTCATTCGCCTCCCGAATCGGGGCGGGTTTCTTCAAGGACACCCATACGCGGCCCGATAGGCCAAGGGTGGGAAGTCGAACTCTGAAGATCTGGTTGGCCGTCGCGAGCAGCCTCACCGCGCTGTACTTCGTGATTCCCAACACCCCAGAGTCGAAGCTCGTCATCTACAACGGTGTCGGCTTGTTGTCGGTGATCATGCTGGCGCTCGGCGTGCGGGTGAACAAGGCCTCGCCGAAGCACCCCTGGATCTGGATCGGCGCCGGACTCAGCTCGTTCCTGGTGGCCGATGTCCTCTACTACATCCTCGAGCTGACCAACCCGGAGGGCCCGCCCTTCCCATCGGTGGCCGACTTCTTCTACCTCATGATGTACCCGCTCATGATGGTGGGCCTCACCAAGATGATGCACGCGGTGACACCGGGGCGGAACACGGCCAGCTTCCTCGACGCCGCCGTGGTGGCCATCTCGATGTTCGGCCTGTACTGGGTGCTCTTCGTCGACACGGTCTTCGACACCGACGCCAGTTCGACCGCTGCACTGGTGACCACCCTCGCCTACCCGGTGATGGACGTGGCCCTGCTGGCGGTGGCCGCCCGACTGGTGGTGACCCTGCAGATCAAACATCCGCCGTTCGCGTTCATCATGGCCGCCATTGGTTCGTTGGCCGTGGCCGACACCTTGTACAGCATCTACCAAGCCAACGGAACGTTCCGGACCGGCCTGTACATCGACGCCTTCTGGCTGGGTTTCTACGTTCTGTTCGCGGCGGCCGCTCTGCACCCCAAGGTGGCGGTGCCGCCGCTGGAGGTCAAGGACGAAGCCAAACTGTCCGGCCGTCAGCTGCTGCTGATGTTCATCGCCACCCTCGGTGTGCCGGTGGTGGATCTCATCGCCGGCAACCCGTCGGATCGGGTGGTGACGATCATCGCCTCGGCCATGCTCTTCCTCCTCATTCTGGTCCGGGTGTTCGGCCTGATGACCGCGCTGGAACGAGGGCAGGAGCGCCTCAAGCACGACGCCGAACACGATTCGCTCACCGGGTTGTCCAACCGGGTGCTGTTCGCCCAGCGCACCGACGAAGCCCTGCACTTGTCGACCGAAGGTCACGTCGTGGTGATGTTCATCGACCTCGACGACTTCAAGACCGTGAACGACAGCCTCGGGCATCACGCCGGCGACGATCTGTTGGCCGAGGTCGGCACCCGCCTGGCCGACTGCGTGAAGGACGAGGACACCATCGCCCGCCTCGGCGGCGACGAGTTCGCCGTCCTGCTCGAACAAGCCACTGACCGCCGAGAGGCCCGCTCGGTGGCCAGCCGGGTGCTCGAAGCCCTGGAAGAACCCATCGCCGTCGGCGATCGGGCGGTGAGCGCCTCGGCCAGCATCGGCATCGCCATGAGCAGCGACAGCACGCCGACCGTCGAGTCGCTGCTGCGCAACGCCGACGCGGCCATGTACCTGTCCAAGTCGCGGGGCAAGGGCCGCATCGAGTTCTTCGAAGCCGCCATGCACGAAGAAGCCGTCGAACGCCTCGATCTCAAAGCCGACCTGCAACAGGCGCTCGAAGACGACGAGTTCGTACTGCACTACCAGCCCATCTTCGATCTGGGCAGCGGCAAGGTCGCCCTGGTCGAAGCCCTCATCCGGTGGCAACACCCCACCCGAGGCCTGGTCGAACCCGACCGCTTCATCCCCCTGGCCGAAGAGAACGGCATGATCGTTCCCATCGGCGACTGGGTCCTGCGCGAGGCCTGCCGACAGGCCGCCCAGTGGCAGCGCATCAAGGGCTGCGAGGAGATCGGCGTCACCGTCAACCTCTCCATGCGTCAGCTCCAGGACGCCCAGCTGGTCAACACCTTGACCCGGGCCCTCCAGGACTCCGGTCTGGCCGCGTCACACCTGGTGCTCGAGATCACCGAGTCGATGCTGGCCATCGACGCCGAACGCAGTGCGGGCATCCTCGGCCAGCTCAAGACCATCGGCGTGAAGCTGGCCATCGACGACTTCGGCACCGGCTACTCCTCGCTCAGCTACCTGCGCTCGTTCCCGGTGGACTCGATCAAGATCGATCGTTCGTTCATCAACGAGCTGCATCGGTCGTCGACCTCGACGGCTCTCATCGACGCCATCGTGAACCTGTCCCAGGCCCTTGGTGCCTACACCGTGGCCGAAGGCATCGAACACGACGACCAGGCCGACCTGCTGCGCAAGCTGGGTTGTGACTGTGGCCAGGGCTTCTACTACTGCCGGCCCCTCACCGGCCCGGCCATCACCACGTTGTTCAAGGACCACGTGGCCGATGAACAGGAGCCGCTCGAAGCGTGGCGCCGCAGCTCGGATCAGGTCCAGCACCGGTTGTACGACATCGAGGTGCGCCACGGCATGGGCGACATCCGCGAGGTGGCCGAGGAATTGGTGGCGCTCAACGAAAAGGTCGACGTGCCGCTGATGGGCAGCTGGCCCTGGCTGGAGGCGTGGGGCGAGTCCTTCGCCAGCTGGACACCGATGATGATCGGCGTGCGTTCGGCCAGCAACAGCTCGCTTGCCGCCTGCGCCCTGCTGGCCTGCAAGGAACGAGCCGAAGGCACCGCGATCGTGGCCATGGGCCACGGCAGCTCACTGCTCACCGCCCTCCAGGCCGAGGACACCAGTGCGGCCAAAGCACTCGGCCACGCCGTTTGTCAGACCCTCAACGACTTCCCCGACGCCTGGTCGTTGGAGCTCGAGCAGATCCACGACATGGACCCGACCATGCTCTATCTGGCCGACGAGCTCGAACACGTCCAGCTCCTGCACGAGCTGCGAATCCCCCGAGTGGTGTTCTCGTCGGCCCACAGTGTCGACGACGTGTTGTCCAAGAGCATGCGCAAGCAACTGCGTAGAGCCAATCGCAAGATCGAGAACGCCGGCCTGGAACTGGCCATTGCCTTCGATCGAGGTTCGGCCATCTCGAGCACCTTGATCGACGAGGTCGAAGCGGTGCACATCTCACGTGACCGCGACGCCCGACGCAACAGTGACCTCGACCGACCGGCCGAGCGCGAGTTCTGGCGGCAGGTCGTGGAGAACAACGAGGACTGGGAAGTCGAGATCGCATCGCTCCGCCTCGACGGCGAGCTGGCCGCCTACGCGGTGGCGCTACTCGACGGCGACACCTACCGCATCTACGACGGACGGATGAACTCCCAGTTCCAGGACTACTCACCCGGACGCCTCGTCGAGGCCGCCGCCCTCAGCCGAGCCATCAGCGACGACCAGTTCGCCGTGCTCGACTGGATGTCGGGCGTGGCGGCCGAGAAGCTGCTCACGGCCAACATCGCCGAAGGTCGAGCCCGCCTGGTGGCCACATCGGGCAGCCGCTACCTCAGCTCGGTGAAGAAGCACCGCACCCGAGCCAGCGACCTGGTGACGAGCGAGAGCTGAGCCCCCAGGCGGTGGCTCAGCCCGTCCGACTGGGTCGACGCACCAGCTCGCCGCCGCAGTTGGGACACACCATCGCCATGTCGGTGGCACACGGGGCACAGAAGGTGCATTCGTAGGAACAGATCGTGGCGTCGCCCGAACCCAAGGCGGCCTGACACTTCTCGCACTCGGTCTTCATATCGAGCATCTGGTCTCCTCGTGTCGTCGGCTTCTCACTGTGGCCAATCCGGTGGGCATCAACAAGGACGAAGATCCCACCGTTCGGGCCACACCGTCGGACCCCGGCGGACTGGTTCGCGGTCGGCGGGAACGCGAAGCTGCCGCCATGACCGAAACCTCCGGATTGCCGGCTCCACCCCCGGTCGGCGAGACCGCCCTCAGACCAGGGACGTTCGACGATCAGACCCTGTTCATCACCGGGGGCGGCACCGGGCTGGGAAAGGCCATCGCGAGCGAGTTCGCCCGCCTGGGCGCCAACATCGTGATCGCCAGCCGCAAACCCGAACACCTCGAGGCCGGTGCGGCGGCCATCGCCGACATCGGGGCCGCGGTCATCACGGTCGAATGCGACATCCGCGAACCCGACTCCATCGCCGCGGCGTTCGATGCGGCGCAAGAACGATTCGGGCTTCCCGACGTGCTGGTCAACAACGCCGCGGCCAACTTCCCCGTGCCCGCCGAGGAAATGTCGGCCAACGCCTGGCGCACCGTGGTCGACATCACCCTCAACGGCACCTTCTTCTGTGCCCGCGAGTTCGGCCGCCGCCACCTCGCCGCCGATCGTCCGGGTTCGATCATCAACATCGGCGCGTCCTATGCCTGGACCGGGGGTCCGGGATTCGCTCACTCGGCCGCGGCCAAGGCTGGCGTCAAGAACATGGTCGAGAGCCTGGCCGTGGAATGGGGGCCGTACGGCATACAGGTGAACGGCCTGGTCCCGGGCCTGTTCCCCCACGAGGACATGACCGACGACATCATGGGCAACCTGGGTCGAACCCACGACAAGGACCCATGTCAGCCGGCTCTCCGGGTGGGCGAACGGCAAGAGCTGGGGTGGGCAGCAACGTTCCTGGCCAGTCCCTACGGGCGGTTCATCTCGGGCCACACCCTGGTGGTCGACGGCGCCAACTGGCAGCGGCGCTCGCTCACCAATCCTCCGGTCGTGTCGGTCCGCGACCAGATGGGCCGCGACCCCTTCTCGCTCGACGGCTGACCTCGGCGGCGCACTCCCCCGCCGCACCGGGTTCACGACCACCGGATTTCCTGCCGCAACGGCCCACTGGCAATACTCGACGGGCGGGGCCCGCCGCCCGCACCACCGTTTCGAAAGGCCCCGGCATGCACGTCGGCTACACCAACACCCAAGAAGATCTACGCGCCGAGCTCCGGGCGTACTACGAGAACCTGCTCACTCCCGAGATCAGGAAGTCCCTCGCCGAAGAGGCCGGCACCGGTCCCGTACACCGCGAGGTGGTCGGTCAGATGGGCCGCGACGGCTGGCTCACGCTGGGTTGGCCCACCGAGTACGGCGGTCAGGGGTACTCGGCCATCGAACAGTTCATCATGTTCGACGAATCGGTGGCCCGAGGCGCCCCGATCCCCATGCTCACCATCAACACCGTGGGCCCCACCCTCATGCAGTACGGCAGCGAAGAACAGAAAGCCTTCTACCTGCCCAAGATCTCGCGGGGTGAGATCACGTTCTGCATCGGCTACAGCGAACCCGACGCCGGCACCGACCTGGCGTCGCTCACCACCAAAGCGGTCAAGGACGGCGACGAGTACATCATCAACGGCCAGAAGACATGGACATCGCTGGCCAGGGACGCCGACTACATCTGGTTGGCGGCCCGAACCAACACCGAGGTCAAGAAGCACAAGGGCATCTCGCTGTTCTGCCTCCCCATGGACACCCCGGGCATCAGCATCGAACCACTCGACCTGTTGAGCTCACACGACATCAACCACACCTTCTTCGACGACGTACGGGTCCCGGCCTCCACCATGGTGGGCGAGGAGAACGGCGGTTGGGGGCTCATCACCAGCCAGCTCAACCGGGAACGGGTCACCATCTGCTCGTCGGGCATGGTGCAGGGCATGCTGGACGAGACCATCCGCTACGCCCGCGACACCAAGAACGCCGACGGATCGCGGGTGATCGACACCCCGTGGGTCCAACGCAATCTGGCCGAGGTCACCGCCAAGTTGGAGGTGCTGCGCCTGGCCAATTGGAAAGTGGCCTGGACGGTGGCCACCAACATCGACGGCCAGGAACCCGACATGAAGACCATGACCGACTTCATTGCGCTGTCGTCGGCCGTGAAGGTGTACGGAACCGAGTTCTACACCGACGCCTACCGCAAGCTGATGCAGGTGTTCGGCGCCCAGGCCTACGTGGCCGAGGGGTCGGTGGGGTACGTGTCGAAGCTCGAGTCGATGTACCGCTCGACGGTGATCCTCACCTTCGGCGGCGGCACCAACGAGATGCAGCGTGACCTGGTGGCCCAGTTCGGCCTCGGGTACCCCAAGGCCGACCGGTAGGAGCAGACATGGACTTCACCCTCAGCGAAGAAGAACTGGCGATCCAGGAGATCACCGCCCAGATCCTGGGCGACAAGGCCACCCACGAGCGGCTTCGCCAGCTCACCAAGACCGACACCTACCCCGATGGCGACGCGTGGAACGCGCTGGCCGAAGCCGGAGTGGTGGGGGCGTCACTTCCGGTCGAACACGGCGGTGCCGGACTCGGGTTCCTGGCCACCGCGGTTGCGCTCGAGCAGGTGGGGGCAACCGCCGCGCCGGTTCCCCTGCTGTCCTCGGCCGTGCTGGCCGGCCTCCCGCTGGCCGAGTTCGGATCCGATCATCTCCGCGACCGCTGGCTGACCGGACTGGCCGACGGCACCGTCATCGGCACTGCGGCCCTCACCGAAGCCGGCACCACGGCCGCCTGGCCCACCACCGAAGCCACCCCCACCGACGACGGGTTCCGCCTCGATGGTGTGAAGACCCTGGTACCCGACGGGTTGCACGCCGATGTGGCCCTGATCCCCGCCCGGATCGTCGACGACCAGGTGGCCGTGTTCGTGGTTCCCACCGGTGCCGATGGCCTGACCCGGATCCCGGTGCAGACCACCACCGGCCGACCCGAGGCGCGTTTCGAGCTCGACGGCGTGCAGGTGAACGGCACCGACCGTCTCGACGACGGTGATGGGGCAGCGGTGATCGACTGGATCGAACAACGAGCCAACACCGGGATGTGCCTGATGATGGCTGGTGCGGCCGGTGCCTCCATCGAGATGGCCGCCGACTACACCAAACAGCGCCGCCAGTTCGATCGGCCGGTCGCCACCTTCCAGGCCGTCACACAGCGGGCCGGCGACAGCTTCATCGACACCGAAGCCATTCGGCTCACGGCCTACCAGGCGGCCTGGCGCCTCGACTCGGGCCTGCCGGCCGCCCGCGAGGTGCAGATCGCCAAGTTCTGGTCGGCCGAGGGCGGGTACCGGGTGGTGCACGCCGCCGTCCACGTCCACGGCGGTGTGGGAGTCGACCGCGACTATCCCCTGCATCGTCACTTCCTGCTGGCCCGCCAGCTCGAGCTCAGCCTGGGCAACAGCGAGGAACAGCTCACCGATCTGGGAGCGGCCATCGCCGCCAACGCCTGACCCGCGGTCTCAGGAGGCGGCCGACGCGCCCGTGTCGGTGAGATCGACGGCATCGAGGTCGACGGACGAACCGGGTGGCAACAAGGCCCTCTTCACGGCGGCGTGCAGCTCGGTCTGGATCTTGGCCTCGTCGATACCGTCGAGCTGCGCCAGCTTGTCGATGAAGGGCCGCAGGATCACCCAGCCCATCACCATGGCGGCACCGACTCCCGAGCGGATGGCCGCAACCTCACGATCGGGTTCACCATCGGCCACCACTCCGAGCAGGGCCCCGAAACCCGGATGGCTCCCGACATGTTCGGTCACCCACTCCTGGTTCTCGAGGCACAGATAACCGAGGATGCGCCACAGCTCCTCGTGATCGTCGAGCAGTGCAGCCGACCGATCTCCGTGCCGGGGCAGGGCCAGATCTTCGTTGAGGCCCAGCGACAGGTCGACCAGTACGGCCTGGAGCAGGCCGTCCTTGGTACCGAAATGACGGTGGATCAAGGCGTAGTTGACCCCCGCCTCGCGGGCGATCTCACGAGCCGATACCGCCCCGGGTCCTCGTTCGGAGAAGAGGCGGGTGGCCGTCTCGATCAGGGCCGCGCGCGACCGGCCTCGATTCTCGGCCCCCACCGATGGGTCGTGACCCATGCGTCATACTGTAGACGCAAACGACAGCGATGGCGCGCCCAGCCCCGATTGCGGCGCTCAGCGCACCGCTCGACAGGTCGAGGCCCCGTCTTCCATCATGGAGCGATGCTCGACCGCCGCGAGCGGCTGTGAGGCTGGCCCTCCTCACCGACCGTCCCCACAGCAACTACGGCGCCGAGTTGAATCTGCTGGCCGTGGGTGAGTTGGCCCGAGATGCCGGTCATGACGTCGTGGCCGTGTCGATCGCGCCCGGGGTGTTCATCGACGGGGCCGCGGAACGCGGTTTCGACACCCTGGTGGTCCCCATTCCCGACGGCCTGGAGGCCATCACCGCCGGGGGTCTGCAGCCATCGCCGGGCACACTCTGGGCCATGGCCCGCTTCGGCCGCACGATTCACCAGAGGATGCGCCGCCAACAGGTCGACGTGGTGATGGCATCATCGATGCGTATGGCGGCCATGACGTGGCCCGGTCGCCTGCGGCGGCCCCACCTCATCTGGTACATCCAGATGCTCACCGACCCCAGCCCGGGCACGGGATTTACCGGGATGGTGGCCAACCGAATCGCCACCATCGCCCCCGGCGTGGACCGGTCCGTGCCGGCCCCCGTTCGGTGGCTTCGACGGCGCCGAATCGCCAACCTGCCACCGTGGCGCGACAGCAGCGCGTTCGCCTCCGACGACCGGCCCGATCGTGAAGCCGGCCACCTGCGGGTCGTCACCGTCGGCAAGGTCACGCCCCGCAAAGGGGTCGACCTCCTGGTCACCGCGGTGGCCGCCGCTCGCGAGGAGGGCATCGACGCCGACCTCACCGTGGTGGGTGCCCCGTCGGGGCCCGACGACGAGGCATACGCAGCGGAGATCGACGCCCACGCCGACCATCTGGGGGTGCCGGTCGATTGGGCCGGTTGGCACGATGACGTGGCCCCCTTCCTGCGGGCCGCCGACACCTTCGCGCTGGTGTCGGAGCGCGAGGGGCTACCCGGCGCTGCGCTCGAGGCCATGGCGGCCGGTCTGCCCCTGGTGGTCACCAATACTGGACCCATCGCCGAACTGGTCGATAGGAGCCGGTGCGGGCTGGTTGCCGAGACCGCTGAGCCCGATGTGATCGCTCGACATCTGGTGACCATCGCCCGAGACCCGAACCGCGGAGCGCAGATGGCCTCCAACTCGATCATCGCCGCCCGAGGGTTCGGCCCAGACGGGACGAAGGCCGCGATCGATGCCATCCTGAACGACATGGCTCCCCGATCCGCGCGCCCATCCGGAGCCAACCCACCCACCGGAGCACCCTCATGATGCCCGGTGCTGTCCTCCCCCGCTCAGCATGGGCCGCTCGGGCCACCTCCCCCGCTCAGCGTGGGCCGCTCGGGCCCCGCACCGGCACGCACCCACCCAGGGGAGCGCCCTCATGATGCCCGGTGCTGTCC
>JBPCTQ010000031.1:0-4820 GCA_051011595.1 Acidimicrobiales bacterium | reverse complement strand
GCACTTTCGATCGAGATGCGCCTCGAGGGCGGTGGACGCGAAACCCGCGAGCTCTCCCTCGCGGCCGCCACCACCGACCTGCGGGTCGGGACCCTGGTCTTCGGGAACGACTACCGCCACCCAGTGGTGCTGGCCAAGGAGCTGGCCACCATCGACGTGTTGTCCAACGGTCGACTCGAAGTCGGGTTGGGGGCCGGTTGGATGCGGACCGACTACGAGCAGGCCGGCCTGCCCTACGACCGCCCCGGTCTCCGAATCGAGCGGCTGGTCGAGTCCATCGCCGTGGTGCGCGGATGTTTCGGGCCCGACCCGTTCTCCTTCGACGGCGAGCACTATCAGATCAACAACTACAGCGGGCAGCCAAAACCGGTGCAGGCCCAGCCGAAACTGCTGGTCGGCGGGGGCGGCCAGCGCATGTTGACCACCGCGGGACGGCTCGCCGACATCGTGGGTGTCACCGCAAACCTGCGGGCCGGCGAGATCGGCCCCGATGCGGTGGCCGACTCCGTCGGAACCGCGTTCGACGAGAAACTGGAATGGGTCCGAGCCGGTGCCGGCGACCGCTTCGACGACATCGAGCTCTCCTCGCTCACCATGAACCTCCAGATCACCGACGACCGCGACGCGGTCCTGGCCGGCATGGCCGAAATGTTCGGCATCGATCCCGGCGCAGCCGGCGACGTTCCCATGCTGTTGATCGGCACCACCGATGAGATCTGCGAGACCCTCGAAGCCCGTCGCGAACGCTGGGGCTTCAGCTACCCGGTTCTGCAGGGTTTCGACTTCGCCGCCATGACCGACATCGTCGGCCGGTTGGCGGGAACCTGACTACTCCCCCACCCCGCGGGCCGAACCGGTGGAGACCGCTCCATCGATACGAGAGGTGAGACACGACACCCGCCGGTCGACGAGGACGTCCCAGCTCTGTTGGGTGGGGGCGTACCACGAGATATCGAACACCGAATCGGCATAGGCCAGACCGTGGAAGGTCTCGAACCGCTCACGGCACTCCTGCCCGGCGGCTCGGTCGACCTCGGCCTGGCCCGGGAAGTCCGACTCGGCCAACTCCACCGTGGCGAAGACCTCGAAACTGTGGGCGTCGTCGCAGTCGATCAAGGCCACCTCGGCCTCGTCGAGGCCGGCCGGTGGTGAATCGAAGCAGTCGCCTTCGGCCAGGGCAAAGGTACTGATCGACCCCGACCGCGCGAACTTGTCGGTGTCGCGGACGCTGGCCCGGGAGTCCTGCGCCGACTCACGCAGGGGCCCATCGAGTCCGGTGAGCACGCAGATCACCCCCCGGTCGTCGAGAAATCGCCATCCGTTCTCGTTCGGAGTGAGCGGAAAGACGTCGTACGCCGATTCGGCCATCGTCAGTCCCACATAGGGTGTGAAGGCCTCGACACATCCACTGACCGCCAGGAGCTCGACCTCGTCGGCTCCCGGGTATTCGTCCTCGGCCACGTCGAACAGGGCGTAGACCTCATTGTCGTGCAGCTCGCCACACGGGACGGCCGGCACCATCTCCACCATCTCGCCGGTCTCGGGTTCGTCGTAGCAGTCGCCCACCTGGAGCACCTGCACCCCGACCAGCCCGGCCCCCACGATCGTTCCCTCCCCGTCACGAGTGGACTGGTCGCGGTCGACGACCGAGTCGCCACAGCCCGTCACCACCAGCAACACCACGCCGAAGACGGCCCACCGCCACCAGATCACGGACGAGGTGGCGCACCCAGACGGTTGATACGCCCTTCCCCACCTTCGGGGTACTGCCGGGCGCCGATGGCACCACCCAACGTGTCGGTCACGTGCAGGGAAAGCGCCTGCTGGACGGTGGCGCCCACCCCGATCGCATCTTCGAGTGACCCCAGCGGATGCCCGGACCGCAGCAGCGACCGATCGAAGGCCATCACCACGGGACCGCCGGCAACGACAGTGCCGTCCACCACCAGTTCCTCGCCGGTCGACAACGTCACCGAACGGACTCGCGTGCCGCCGCGTTCGACGGTGCCGTCGGGCGCCAGCACCAGCGAACGTCGGGTGAGGTCGACCTCCATCTCGACGCCGGCCACCTGAACCCAAGCGGGTGAGACGTCCTCGGCCCCCGCGACGGCGTACTCGAGGATGCGTTTCAGCCGGGCCCGGGACACTTCCCCCGACACCATGAGCAGGTCGGACCCGGCCACGTCGAAGCTGTCGCGCACCGTGAAGGGGCCACTCGGCACCACATGATCGAAACCGATGGCCCCGCTACCCACCAGGGCCAGATCGGGAGACGGATGATCGACGGCATCGGCCGCGGCGCCACCTCGTTGGAGGACCGCGTCGGCGACCAGGTTGCCGAGGTTGCTCTCGCTGGTGCGCACCGAGGCCCGCACGCCGTCGAGCTCGACCTGGGAGACACCCAGCGCGGTGACCGGCTGGGCGGCCACTCGTTGGCGGGTCTCGTCGACCACACCTCGTCGGACGAATCGTTGCGATCCCACTGCCTGGGAACCGCTGTCGGTGACCAGCAGCGGATCCGACGTGGGCGCCAGGCGAACGATCTCGCCCTCTCCGTCGAACCACGCCACGACCCGGCCGAGATACCGGTATCGGCCGCTGGTGGCGGCCACCGGCACGAACTGTCCGGAACGATCGGGTTGCAGCAGCGGGTAGGTCCCCGCCACTCGGGTCTCATCACCCGCGGCCAGGGGCACATCGGGGTCGGCCAACACATCGTCGCCACCACCCGACAGCACCAGGTCGGCCCCGTCGATGCGTGCCACCAGGTCCAGATCGGCCCCCAGAGAATCGAGGTGCGACGCAACGATCACGATGTCGACGCCGGCCTCGTCGAGCTCGTCGATTCGGCGTTGGGTCGCGGTCACCACGTCGTCGTCGACCGCGACTCGGCCCGAGGTCATGGCCAGAGGTGAGGTGACACCGACGATGCCGATGGGCCGACCCCAACGAGTCACCACCGTGCTGGCCGCCAACCGGCCCGTCTCGGTCAGCGGGCCGAGCCGGTCGTCGGCCGACGCGTCGATCGTGTTGGACAGGAAGGTCGGTTGGTTGACGCCTCGGGCAACCCCCTCGACGAAGGTGGCCAGCGTGTCGGTTCCCAGCTCGAGATCGCGGTCGCCGACCACATAGGCATCGGCCGGAACCCGGCTGAGGGCCAGGGCGTCGAGTGGTCGTCCCGATTCGGCTCGAGCGGCGGCGAACTCGGGGCCGGCGCGGAAATGATCACCGAGACCGATGACCACATCACCACCTCGCTGTTCGGCCCGAGTGTGTTCGCGCCGCACCAGCTCGACGAACCGGTCGAGACCACCAGCGCCGTCTTCGGGGGCCACTGCCGACTGGCCGCCCGCGAAGTGCAACACGGTCACCTGGAAGAGTCGATCATCGGCCGAAGCCGGGCCGTCGGTGTTGGTGGCGACGAGCGCGACGACCAGGGCCAGGACGAGGGCGAGAGGAGCCGCGGAGCGCACCATCGCGAGGATACAAACGGTGGCGCCCTTGCGACAGGCGGGCAGTTTCAGCGGGTTCGGGGCTCGATACGGGGTTGGTCGCCGAAGTCTTCGACACCCGCAGCCAAGGCAGCCACATCGGTTCCGGTGGTGAGGATCGACGGCGCCATCGACAGGGCTTGTTGGCGCGACAGATCGTTGGCGGCCCAGATGGCCCGCAGGGTGCCCTGCACGGCCACCGGAGGCTGGCCGGCGATGGCCGCGGCAACCCATTCGGCGGCGGCAGCAAGCTCGTCGGCGGGCACCACCTCGCTCACCAGTCCGATACGTTCAGCCGTTGCCGCCGACATCCGCTCGTGGTTGCCCAGCAGTGACAAACGAAGGATCTCGCCCAGGGGCATACGCTGCAGCATCTTCATCGGCTCATACACCGCAGCCATGCCATAGGTGACGTGGGGATCGAAGAACGTGGCGTGTTCGGCGGCGATGATCACATCGGCCTCGGCCAGCATGTAGAAGGCGCCGCCACAACACATGCCATTCACCGCAGCCACCACCGGCTTCCACAGGTCGCAGCTCTTGGGTCCGAGCAGATCGCCCGGATCGTCGTACATGAAGTTGTTCGATGTGCCGTACAAGGCGCCACCCTGGAGGGCGGTGAACTCTTCGTTGCGGTCGATGCCGACGCAGAACGACTTGTCGCCACTGGCGGTGAGCACGGCGACGTGCACGTCATCGTTGCTGCGTAGCGACCGCCACACGCCGCTCAGTTCTTCTTGCATCTTGGCGTCGAAGGCGTTGTAGACCTCCGGGCGATCGAGGGTGATCCACGCCACGTGGTCTCGTTCCTCGTACAGCAACGTTTCGAATTGTGACACCACACCCTCCGCGGTCAGCGCCAGCCGACGCTAGCGGGATCGCGGCGAGCCAACCACGCTCGCAGGCTGTCGAAGAGGATGGTTCGTCAGGCCTGAGGCGGCTGTGGGTAGTCGGCGGCGTAGGCCGCGGTCTGGCCCACCGGGGCAGCCTGGCCGGCCGGTGCCGCGTAGGACGCTTGGTCGCTGGCCGGCACCGGCACCTGCACGGTGGCCGGGGCCGCCGGTGCGCCGATCGCGGGAGTGGCGGCCACGGGCGGGGATTCAGCGGCAGGGAACGAGGCCGGCGCGGCGGTCGGGGCGAAGGCTTCCTCGGCCACGCCGGGGCTGACATCGTCGGTTGGCGCCGCATCGACCACCGGCACACTGCCGCCGCCGGCTCGGGTCGGACCCATGTCCGTCTCTCGGGTGAAGTACACACCAGCCACCCGGTCGATCATCTCCTCGTCGAGTACCCGTGGCAGCCCCTCGTACTCACAGATCCCGAGGAGCA
>JBPCTQ010000030.1:0-20829 GCA_051011595.1 Acidimicrobiales bacterium | reverse complement strand
CCTGCCGACCGAGTCGCCGCTGTGGGGCGCTCCCAACATCTACCTGTCGGCCCACTGCTCGAGTGCGCCCGATCGGTTGTTCGTGAACCTGCACGAGCTCTTCCACGACAACGTGCGGCGGTACCTGGCGTCCGAACCACTACGAAACGAGCAGACCCGATGAGCGGACCAGGGGTGGTGGTGGTGGGTACCAGCTTCGGTTGTTTGACCCATGTGCGGGGGCTGCGCAACGCCGGCTTCGATGTGCGGGCAGTGGTCGGGCGCGACGAGGAACGCACCCGTGAACGGGCGGCCCGCTTCGACGTCCCGCTGGCCCTCACCGACCTGCAACAGGCGCTGGAGCTCCCCGGTGTCGAGGCGGTGTCGGTGGCCACACCACCGGCCAGCCACCATGACATCGTCCTGGCCGCCATCGACAACGGGTTGCACGTGTTGTGCGAGAAGCCCTTCGCCCTCGACCAAGAGCAGGCCCGGGCGATGCACGACGCGGCTCAGAACGCCGGCGTTGTTCACCTGTTGGGCACCGAGTTCCGGTACGCCACTGCCCAAGCGCTGCTGACCCGCCAGGTTCGGGCGGGTGCGGTCGGCAATGCTCGCACCGCGACGTTCGTGCTCGATTGTCCGCTACTGGCCGACCCCGGTTCGGAGGTGCCCGACTGGTGGCGCGACGCCGACCAGGGAGGCGGCTGGTTGGGGGCGTACGGCTCGCATGTGGTCGATCAGATCCGGGCCACCCTCGGCGAGTTCGAGGCGGTGAACGCCCAGCTGTCGATCGGCACCGACCGGGCCATGACGGCCGACGACGGCTACACCGTGCAATTCCGATTGCAGAGCGGCTGCATCGGTGTGATGGCCAGCTCCACCCGCGCCTTCGACGTGGCGTCGGTGACGCGCATCGTGGGTGATCGGGGAACGGCATGGCTGGCCGGCGACCAGGTGATGGTGGCCGACGCCGATGGGCAACGAGCCATCGACGTCCCCGACGATCTGGGTCAACCGCCGCCTGACCCGCCACCCATCGACGGTCTCACCACCACGTACGAGTTGGTGCACACCATGGGTCTCGAGCTGGGCCCCTTCACCAGCTTGGCCCGGGTTCTGGCCGCCCAGATGGCCGGCGACTCGGTGGCCCCCGACCCGGCGGCCCCCACCTTTGCCGATGGCGTCGCCGGCATGGCCGTGCTCGACGCCATCCGTCAGTCGGCAGCGGCCGGGGGTTGGGTCACCGTCTGAATCGGTTCGGTGACGATGACCTGCACACATCGGTCGTCGATGGTGCAGGCCGCCACCAGACCGAGGTCGATGTCGTCGGGCACCTGGAGCTGGCGGGCTCCGTCGAGCGGGCAACTGAGGTCGCTGAAGTACTCACGGCTGCGGAGGTCGTACCACGGCACCACGTCGCGGATGCCGTTGTAGTGCGTCTGTTGCCAGCGACCGAGCAGACCGCGACGTTGCCAGGTGATGAACGGGCCCAGACAGCCCTCGTCGGTGGTCGCCACCGCCACGGTTTCACCCGGCGTGCCCACCGGGATGGCCGTCTGGGTGTAGAAGTCGGGATCGGACGTGTTGTCGAACCAGAGTGCGGCCGCGACCACACACACGGCCACGATGACCGTGGCGCCGAGGGCCAGCGGCCAGCGCCGGCGGCGGTCAGAGGGTGGCGGTGGTGGCACCGAAGGGTGGGTAACGGTCGACCAGCAGCCAGGCGTAGGCCTGGAGCCGCAGCATCCACTGGAACAACCCCACCATCATCATCCGTAGCCCGAGTGGGTAGGTGCCGGTGAAGAGCACGGCGAACCAGGCCACGGCACCGATGAAGAACAGGCCCAGCTCGTACACGATGCCCACGATGAGCAGCGGGATCATCAGAATGATCCGCAGGGCCACTGAGAGCCTGTTGCGGTGCTCGATGTCGGGATCGATGCTGATGGTGATGTCGTCGGCGTGGCCTCGCTCGTCGAACGAGAACGGCGGATAGTCGATCGACAGTCCGAACAAGAACCCCGACGCCCGGTAGTTGAACCGCAGCAGCATGATCTGGAAGTTGGCGATCCGCACCGGGAGCGTGCCCGTGACCAAGATGATGAACCAGCAGATGACGGCGAGGATGGAGCCGATCAGCGAGAGCACGTACGCCGCGAACAGGTGGGGGATGATCAGAATCCAGTGCACGAGTGGGCGCCAGTTGTCGACCGCTTGGCTGTCGGAGACCGACAGCTCGACGGGGTAGGGGGCAACGGCCGGCTCGGCCATGGGTGTTCCTTCCGGTGGATGCGGCCACCACGGTATCGGCGCGTGGCCCGGGGTGACGCCTGCCGGCCGATCACCAGTGGTTGGTGCTCACCCCTGCTCGTCGGGATCGAGGTGGAAGGTGAACAGGCGCTCGGCCTCGATGCGGGCGTAGGCGGCCCCCTCACCCCAGTTGCGCCACTCCTCGCCATATATCTCGACACACACGTCGGCGAAGCCGTCGAACCGGGTGTCGTCGGCATCGACCCGGTGAGCCGTGCCGTGCACGGTCACGGCCAGTTCCTCGCCCGGTAGGTGGGTGGCGCTCACGCGGGGGTCGTGGGCGATGTGGCGGAACTTCAGTGAGTTGGGAGCCGATCCGAACCAGAAGTCACCTCGGTACAAGATGCCGTCGACCGGGCTGACGATCGGCCGTCCGGCTGATGACACCGTGGCCAGCGCCAGTAGTCGCATGCCGGGCAGTCGCTCGCAGATCTCAGCGGCGGTGAGCAGGCGTTCGTCGGTGATGATCGACTTCAGGTGTGCACCTGCTCGTTCGTGACTGTCGTCGAGCAGGTGCTGCATCCGTTGCAGATCGTCGGTGGTTTCGTGCACGGCGTGTCCTTCCGGCAACGGCGTACACCGTTGACCTACAGTTCGTCCCAGCTCACGTGAGGAGGGCAATCGTGACAGAGGGATGGGATCTTGTCGCCGAGAACCGACAAGCCGTTGCCGACCTGATCGAGGGTTTCGACGACGAGCAGTTCAACGGGCCCACGTTGTGCGGCGAGTGGCGAGTGCGCGACGTGGCTGGGCATCTGACCTCGTTCGTCGACCTGTCGCTGCCCAAGTTCTTCTTCAACATGGCCAAGGCCGGCTTCAACTACGACAAGGCGGCCGACCGCATGGCCCGCTCGCTCGGGGAGCGATCGCAGGCCGAGCTGGTGCAGTCACTGCGCACCAACGCGGCCAAATCGTCGCCTCTGCCCATGTTTCCCCCCGAGATGAGCCTGACCGACGTGGCCATTCACACCCAGGACATCCGGCGGGCCCACGAGTTGGGCAACGATCTGTCCGAGACCACCGTGGCCACCGCTCTCGAGTTCCTCACCCACCACAAACAGGCCCGGGCCATCATCGATCCCGACTCGATCAAGGGGCTGGCGTTCCAGGCCACCGACATCGACTGGTCGTTCGGTGAGGGGCCCGCCGTCCAGGGAGCGGCCGAGGCCATCTTGATGGCCATGGCCAACCGTCCGGTGGGTGCCGATGAGCTGAGCGGCGACGGCGTGGCCACGCTGGTCGGCGGCTAGAGCAGGTTCAGCAGGTACTGGCCGTAGGCGTTCTTCGCCATGCCCTCCCCGGCGGCGCGCAGGCGATCGTCGTCGATCCAGCCGGCTTCCCAGGCGATCTCCTCGAGACACGCGATCTTGGCGTTCTGGCGGTGTTCGATCACCCTCACGAACTCGGCGGCTTCGACCATGGAGTCGAACGTGCCAGTGTCGAGCCAGGCGTAGCCGCGGTTGAGCGGCATCATCTCCAGCTCGCGACGCTGGAGGTAGTAGTCGATCACCGACGTGATCTCGAGCTCGCCGCGCGGTGACGGCTCGACCGCCCGGGCTGCCTCGACCACCCGACCATCGAAGAAGTACAGACCGGTGACGGCCCAGTTGCTGTTGGGGTTCTCGGGTTTCTCGGCGATGGAGGTGGGAGTGCCCATCTCGTCGAGCTCGACGATGCCGTACCGTTCGGGATCGTTGACGTGGTACCCGAAGATGCTGGCTCCCGATTCCTTCGAGCCGGCCTTGGTGAGCAGGTCCGACAGGCCGGCGCCGTAGAAGAGGTTGTCGCCGAGCACCAGGCAGGCTCCGTCGCCGTCGAGGAAGTCGGCTCCGATGAGGAAGGCCTGGGCCAGGCCGTCGGGGCTGGGTTGGATGGCGTAGGAGAGCGAGACGCCCCACTGGCTGCCGTCGCCGAGCAAGCGCTTGAAGGCGTCTTGGTCTTCGGGGGTGGTGATGATGAGGATCTCGCGGATACCGGCCAGCATCTGCACCGAGATGGGGTAATAGATCATCGGTTTGTCGTAGACCGGCAGCAGCTGCTTGGACGTTCCGAGGGTGATGGGATGCAGGCGCGACCCGGTGCCGCCGGCCAGAATGATCCCTCTCATCGGTGTCCTTTCCGTCGTTGGGCCTCTCTTCAACTATGCCGCTGAATGGGGCGGCCGACACATCCGGCCGTCTGCGATGATGCAGCGGTGAACGACCGATACACCCACGGCCATCACCAGTCGGTGTTGCGCAGCCACCGATGGCGGACCGCCGAGAACTCGGCGGCCTATCTCCTGGCGCGGCTCGAGCCGGGTCTGGAGGTGCTCGACGTGGGATGTGGCCCGGGCACCATCACCCTCGACCTGGCGGCGCGGGTCGCCCCCGGTCGGGTGGTCGGTCTCGACTTGTCGGCCGATGTCGTCGCCGAAGCCGAGACGGCTCGGTCAGAGGCCGGCGTCGCCAACGCCGAGTTCGTGGTGGGCGATGGGTACGGTCTCGACTTCGCCGACGCCAGCTTCGATGTGGTGCACGCGCACCAGGTGCTCCAACACGTGGCCGATCCGGTGGCCGCACTGGTCGAGATGCGCCGGGTCCTGCGTCCGGATGGCGTGTTGGCTGTGCGCGACAGCGACTACCACGCCTTTGCCTGGGCGCCGGTCGACCCGCTGCTCGATCGTTGGCTCGAGCTCTACACCGCGCTCACCCGCCACAACGGGGCCGAGTGTGCGGCTGGGCGCTACCTGAAGAAGTGGGTGCACGCCGCTGGGTTCACCGGGCTGGAGGTGACCAGCTCGAATTGGACCTATACGACAGCCGACGATCGGCAGTGGTGGGGCGATCTGTGGGCTGATCGGGTGCTGCAATCGTCGTTCGCGACCCAGGCGATCGAGTACGGGTTCAGCGACGAGGCCGAGTTGGCCGCCATTGCCGCGGCCTGGCGCCGTTGGAGCACAGCCGACGACGCGGTGTTCATCGTGGTCCACGGTGAGGTCCTGGCCCGACCCTGACGCGACCGTCCCGGACCGACGAGCGGGAGTGTCGATCCGGGACAGCGGGCCGCCGCCGCTGTCCGTGACACTAGCGTCAGTAACAATCTCGCTACCGGATACCCCGAAATTTCAGTCCTGACGCGCGCTGAGCGCGCGCCATCACCGCAATTTCGCGGCGCGGGCGACGGCGGCGTCGATCATGGGGCGGTACTGCTCCACGGTTGGTGCCTGGTCGAGGTCGGCCACCACCAACACCCCCACCACGTCGCCGACCTGGTAGGCGATGAGCAGGGCGTGCACCCCATCGGTCGGCTCGCTGAACGCCAGCGTGGCCGCCGTTCCCTCGGCCAGACCAGTGATCGAACCACCAGTCACGTCATCGGGCTGGAATTCTTCGTCGACGGAGAGGTCGCACTGGGCAATGAGCGCGAAGTCGGCAACGGCCGCCTGCGCGTCGGCGGCCGATGGCGCTCGGCCCACGATCTGTTGCACCTGGGTGATGCCGCTGTCGCCGGCGAGGTCCTGGTTGAGCACGAACCAGGTGTCGAGGTCGACGATGCTCTCGCTCGCCGGGCAGCCGTCGATTCGTTGATCGTCGGGGTCGCCGGGAGAGTGCTGGTCGGACCGGGCCACGCTGAGACCGGCCGGCAGCTCGTCGGCCGACAACAGGGCGGCTCGCAGCGGGTTGTCCTCGAGTGTGGTGGTTGTGGCGGGGGAGAGGGTGGGCAGCGGAGGCAGGGTGGTGCTGGCGACACTCGATGGTGGTCGGACGGTGGGTGGGTTGGTCGGCGACGAGGTGCTCGTGGGAGCCGAAGTGGTGGTGGGCACCGGTTCGCGGCCCGGTGCGGCAGCATCGAGTCGGGCCACCATGGCGGCAACCAGTCTTTCGAACTCGCCCTCGGCGTGCGCCGGCGGTGCTTGACCCGGTTCGGTGCCGAAGTGAATGTACGACAGCCGACTCACCAGGTTGGCCCGTGTCGCGTAGGCCACCCGGTGCTTCTCACCGGTGTCGCTGACCATATCGATCACCTCGACACCGGCGGAGGTGGACTCGAGATTGGTGATCGACAGCGTGCCGCCCTCGTTCCAGTTGACCACCGGGCAGCTGTTGCCCATCACCCGCACGGTGTCGAGGAGCTCGGCGGCCGCCTCGGGGCCGGTGTCGTAGACGTCGTGGTCGAGGTTGGCGCCCGGTTGGAACCACAGACGCGAGGCCACGTCATGGCTGACGAGACGCTCGAGTTGCCAGTACGCGTCGCAGTCCGATTGGTTGGCGCCGAGGTCGTAGCCCTCGAACTGGCTCTCGCCGCTGAGGTCCCACGGCTCGGGTACATCGGCTTCGGTCAACCACACCGCGGTGGGGTCGATCCAGGCGTCGGCGGTGGCGTCCGACGTCGGGACAGAGGATGAGGCGGCGATGGCACTGGTCGGCGGCGATGAGTCGCCGGGCTCGGTGCCGACCTGTTCCTGACCGTCGGAACCGCTGCACGCGCCGGCCAGCATCACCATGGCCACGAGGGCGGCGATTCGTTTCATGCCCGATGGGATCGACGGCCCGCGCAGCCGCCTTGAGCCACCAAAACCCGAAATTGCTGCGATTACGCGCGCTCAGCGCGCGTAATCGCAGCAATTTCGGGGAAGAGAAGAAATGTGGAGCTGGAGGGAATCGAACCCTCGTCCGCCAGGCAGTCACTGAACGCGATACGACCATTCCCGGTTCGAAGCTTGCGGCAGCTTCACCGCCGGATCGGAGGGCCTCGCGGCCAGCCGGCGAGTCTTTCCCTGCGGTCAGCGTTCTTTCACGCGGTCAGCGGTCTCTCCCTGCGGTCCTCCACTGCTTCTGTTGCCGGGCTGCAGTGAACTGGCCCCGCCAACCGTTACCGGTCGCGATGACTCTCGGTTACTTGACTAGGTCAGGCAGCGAGAGCGAGATCCTCATCGGCATCTCGTTGGTTGCCCCGTTTAAGGAGTCTGAGCAACTCCGGTCGCACGTCGCAGCTTCTGGTCCCAACGTCGAAACCGATCAGCCCCGTTGTGCTGTGTTGGTTTTCAAACAGCACCCTCAGGGTACCGGTTGCCCCGTCGTGGTCAGCCGCGGCGGTTGGCTTTGGCCATCTCTCGGCGGGCGTCGAGATCGGCGTCGCGGCGGGCGATCTCCTGGCGGCGGTCGATGCTCTTCTTGCCCCGGGCCACCGCCAGCTCGACCTTGGCCCGACCGCCCTGGAAGTAGAGGCGCAGCGGCACCAGGGTGAGCCGTTCCTGGTCGAGGCGGGGTCGGATGCGGTCGATCTCGCTGCGGTGGAGCAGAAGCTTGCGATGTCGGTCGGTCTCGTGGCCGAACGCTTCCGATGTGGACTTGGAGTACGGGGCGATGTGCAGGCCCAGCAACCAGGCTTCACCGTCGTCGATGCGGCCGTAGCAATCGTTGAGCTGCACCTTGGACTCGCGCAGCGACTTGACCTCGCTGCCCCTCAACACGATGCCCGCTTCGTACACGTCGAGGATCTCGAAGTCGCGTCGGGCGGCGCGGTTGGTGGCCACCACGGTGATGTCTGTGTCCTTGCCGGCCATGGGGAACGAGGGTACCGGCGGGACTACCCTGCGCCTTCGTGCTGACTGTGACCGCCGACGTGTACCGCCAGATGCTGGCCCATGCCTACGACGGCCTGCCCAACGAGGCGTGCGGCATGTTCGCCGGGGTGTACGGATCCGATCGGGTCGACATCTTCTATCCGATGAAGAACGCCGCCGAGTCCCAGAAGATCTACCTGCTCGATGGGCACGAGCAGTTGGCCGTCGAGAAGGCGGCTGACGACGCCGGCTTGTCGTTGATGGGTGTGATGCACAGTCACACCCACACCACCGCCTATCCGTCACCCACCGATGTGGAGGACGCCGCCCGTTTCGACCCGTTCGGTGCGTACTACTTCGTGATCGTGTCGCTCAAACACCCGGAACCGGCCCTGCGGGCCTACAAGATGCTCGACGGCGAGATCACCGAACACCTCGTCGAGCTCGCCAACACCTGATCCCTCCCTTTGCGTTCTGGTAGTGCCACGTCAGCCAGGGACGGTCGCTGCACTACCAGAACGGTTAGTGGGTACAATTCTGACCGGTCGGGTCGGGATTAGCGGCCCAGCGAGAACCGGGACAGTCATGGTCATCCACACCAACGTGCTCGAGCTCATCGGCAACACCCCGATGATCGACGTCAGCCAGCTCAGTCCCAACCCCGACGTCCGCATCCTGGCCAAGATGGAGGACCGCAACCCCGGCGGCTCGGTGAAGGACCGCATCGCCAAGGCCATGATCGAAGACGCCGAGGCCGACGGCCGGCTCGGCCCGGGCAAGGTCATCATCGAACCGTCGTCGGGTAACACCGGTATCGGCCTGGCCATGATCGCCCGGCTCAAGGGATATCCGATCAAGATCGTGTTGCCCGAGAACGTGTCGATCGAACGGCGCCAACTGCTCGAGATCTGGGGCGCCGAGATCATCCCCAGCCCCGGCTCGGAGGGGTCGAACGGCGCAGTCGCCATGGCCCGGCAGTTGGCCGACGAACACCCCGAGTGGGTGTTCCTCTACCAATACGCCAACGAAGCCAATCCGCAGGCCCACTACGACACCACGGGACCGGAGATCTTCCGCGATGTGCCCGAGATCACCCACTTCGTGGCCGGGTTGGGCACCAGCGGCACCCTCATGGGGGTGGGCACGTACCTCAAGGAGCAGAATCCCGACATCTCGATCCTGGCCGTCGAACCGCCGATCGGCGAGCAGGTGGAGGGCCTGCGCAACCTCGACGAGGGTTACATCCCCCCGGTGTACGAGAAGTGGGGCGGCCCCGATCTGCTCGACGGCAAACGCATCGTCCGGCCCCGCGAGTCGATCGAGTTCACCCGTCGCTTGGCCGAGGAATGCGCCATCTTCTCGGGTATCTCGGCGGGGGCGGCCGCCGCCGGTGCGGTGCGCGTGGCCGAACGGATCGACGAGGGCACCATCGTCTTCATCGTGTCTGATGGCGGCTGGAAGTACCTGTCCACTGGCGCGTGGACCGATCCCATCGACGAAGTCGTGGCTCGGGCCGAGAAGATCATCTACTTCTGAATGGTCCACAATGGGGCGATGATCTCCGCACCACGCCGAGCCGCCGTCGTGCTCGCCACCGTGGCCGTCCTCGTCGCGGCCTGTGGATCCGACGACGCCGAGGGGGCCGGCACCGGTCCGGCCACATCGGTCGCGGCGGCGGAGACCACGTCGGCCCCCGCCGCATCGGTTGAAACCACACCCACCACCGTGCCGTTGGTCGAGGTTCCGGGGGGCAGCACCGACCCGGATGAACCCCGAGGCTCCGCAGCCGGTCCCACCACCACCCGGGCACCGGGTGCAGCACCGGCGGCCACCAGTACCTCGGTGGCCCCGACGCAGCCGACATCACCGCCTCCGGCGGCAAGCATCCCACCCGAGAGCGGGATCGATCCCGACGAGTTGGGCGACATCGGCGAGATCATCGGCGCGTTCCCCGCCATCGACCCGCCGGAGGGCGCCGGCACCGCCATCCGGGCCACCATCGCTCCGATCGACAACCTGGCGGTGGGCGACGTGGTCACCATCGAAGCCTCCAACCTGCCCGCCAACCAATGGATGGCGTGGGGTCAGTGCACCGAAGCGGCCAAGGACTCGGCCGATCTCATCGTGTTGTTCACCCAATGCGGGGGCTTCGGCTTCGATCAGACGGGCGCCGACGGCACCACCACCCAGTCCGTCGTGGTCCAGGCCGCCGTCGGTGGTGTCGACTGCATTGCCGGCCCGTGTTACATCGGAATCCTGGTGCTGCCCGGCACCGAGGACTTCCGACGCTACGAGCAGGTCACCATCACCGGCTAGGGGGTCTCGCGACGTAGCCCGGCACCGCCACTAGGCTCTCGGCGTGGACGAACGCCCCATCGGGATGTTCGATTCCGGTTTTGGGGGGCTCACCGGCGCCCGAGCCCTCATCGATCTGTTGCCCGAGGAAAACCTGTTGTACGTATGCGATACCTGTCGGTATCCCTACGGGCCCCGGCCGCTCGACGAGGTGCGTGGCTTCGCCGACGAGATCAGCTTCGACCTGGTCGAGCGCCACGACGTGAAGCTCATCATCGTGGCCTGCAACACCGCATCGGCCGCCGCGCTCGACCGGCTCCAGGCTCGGTTCGATCGTCCCGTGGTGGGAGTGATCGAACCGGGAGTGCAATCACTTCTCGATGTCACCACCACCGGCCGAGTGGGGGTGATCGGCACGGTGGGCACGGTGGGCAGTGGCGCCTACCAACAGTCGGTGGCCAATCTGCGGCCCGATGTCGACCTGGTCTGCGCCGCCTGCCCGGGATTCGTCGAATTCGTCGAGCGGGGCGAAACCCGCACCGATCAGGTGCGGGTGCTGGCCGAGCGCCTCCTGGCCCCGGTCATCGACGCCAAGGTCGACAGCCTCCTGCTGGGCTGCACCCATTACCCCTTCTTGTCGCGCACTATTGGTGAGGTCATGGGCCGCGACGTGGTGTTGGTGTCGTCGGCCGACGAAACTGCGTTCGCGGTGCGGCGTATTCTCGGGGGCACCGACCGTGCCCGACGATCGGCGGAACCTGCCACCCACCGGTTCCTGAGCTCGGGCGACATCGACGTGTTCGTCGAACTGGGTCGGCGTTTGCTCGGGCCCGAGCTCCAACGTGTCGAAGCATGGAAGGGGCCCGACCCCACCGACCCGGCCACCGGAAGGACACTGCCGTGAAGATCACCGTCTTGGGAAGCTCCGGCACCTTTGCCGGTCCCGACGGGGCCTGCACGGGGTATCTGGTGCAGGCGGGCGGCGTCAACGTGCTGCTCGATTGTGGTCCTGGTGTGGTGGCCAACCTCCAGGAGCATCTGCCGCTCGAGGCCATCGACGCCGTCGTGCTCACCCATTGTCACCCCGACCATTGGCTCGACTTCCCGGTGTTGCGCAACGCGCTGCGGTACGTGATCGACGTGGGCGGCATTCCGGCGTACGGCACGGCCGAGACGTACGACAAGGCCATGGTGGTGCTCGACAAAGAGGTCGCCCCCACCTTCGACTGGACCACCATCGACCCCGACAGCCGGCTGGTGCTCGGCGATCAGTCCTGGCGATTCGCACTCACCGACCATCCGGTCGAGACGCTGGCGCCGCGCATCGACGTCGGTGGTTCCAGTTTTGCGTTCTCAGCCGACACCGGGCCCCAGTTCGATGCCGCCCAACTGGGACCCGACCTCGACTTCTTCATCTGTGAGGCGTCGTTGCCGGTGGTGTTCGAGGGTATGGCTCCCCACGTCAGCGGTCGAGAGGCTGCCCGAATGGCCCACGCCGCCGGGGCTCAACGGCTGGCCATCACCCACGTGGTGCCCGGGTGCGATGCCGACCAACACCGCGCCGAAGCCGAGATGGAATACGGTGCACCGGTCGAGATGGCCGCAACCGGGGTCGTCTTCGACGTCTGATCGCCCACAACGGGCTGCCCTCGACGCCAGGAGATGCCGTGAGACCCGACGGTCGCCGTCCCGATGAGCTCCGCCCGATCACGTTCGAACGTGACTTCACCACCATGGCCGATGGCTCCACGCTCGTGTCGTTCGGCGACACCCGGGTGCTGTGTACCGCTTCGATCGAGTCAGATGTCCCCCGTTGGATGCGCGACAGCGGCCAGGGGTGGGTGACGGCCGAGTACTCGATGCTGCCGGGAAGCTCGCCCGAACGCATTCGGCGCCGGTTGTCCGGTCGGAGCCAGGAGATCCAGCGGTTGATCGGCCGATCGTTGCGCAGCGTGTGCGACATGGAGGCCCTGGGGGAGCGTTCCATCACCGTCGACTGCGACGTGCTCCAAGCCGACGGCGGTACCCGCACGGCATCGATCTGTGGCGGCTACGTGGCGTTGCACGATGCGCTCACCCGTCTCCAGCAGGAGGGTGGCCTGCGGGCCCATCCGCTGGTGAGTCCGTGTGCGGCCATCTCGGTGGGCATCATCGACGGCGAGGCCCGACTCGACCTGCCCTACGTCGAAGACGCCAACGCCGAGGTCGACATGAACGTGGTCATGACCGGTGCGGGTGAGTTCGTGGAGGTGCAGGGCACCGCCGAAGGAGCCACGTTCGGACGGGGCCTGCTCGATGAGATGCTCGACCTGGCCGCCGCCGGTATTGCCGACATCGTCGAGATGCAGCAGCAGGTGTTGGCCGGCCCGCCCTCGCCTCGCCCGGCCGACTGATGGCCCCGGCTGCCGGTCACGGGTTCGTGGTGGCCAGCGCCAACCCCGACAAGGTGGCCGAGATCCAGCAGGTGTTCGGTAGCCGGTACCGGCTTCACCCGCGCCCGCCGGAGGTTCCCGAGGTGGTCGAGGACGGGGCCACGCTCGAAGCCAACGCCCGCCTGAAGGCCCGCGCCGTGTCGGCTGCGACTGGCCGACCGGCCGTCGCCGACGACACCGGCCTCGAGGTCGACCATCTCGACGGTGCACCCGGTGTGCACTCCGCCCGCTACGCCGGGGAACAAGCCGAGTCCGCCGACAACGTGGCCAAGTTGCTCGGAGCCCTCGGCGACGTTGCCTGGCCCGCGCGTACGGCCCGCTTCCGCACAGTGGCCATGGTGTGCTGGCCCGATGGCCGTGAGGTCGCGGCCGAAGGGGTGTGTGAGGGCCACATCACCACCGAACCATCCGGCCAAGGCGGGTTCGGCTACGACCCCGTGTTCGAACCGGTCGAGCGCCCGGGCCACACCTTCGCCCAACTCGGTGACGACAAACACGCCATCTCCCACAGGGGGAGGGCCTTTCGGGCGCTGGCCGACAGCTTGGCGATGCTCGACGACTGATGGTCAGCCGGGAGGGCGATGGCGCCCCACCGGACTGTTGTCCCGTTCGGCCTTGGCCGCCTGTACGTCGCGCCAGATGGCGCCGAGCACGTGGTTGACGCCCAGGTCTTCGCCCGCTTCGGCTCGGGCGGCCAATGCCGCGGTGTTGGGTCCCGGAGGCTGCTCGAGTGTCTGGTCCGCGGTCTTGGCTCCCAGGCGCTCGGCCAGCGTGCGGGCGGCGTCGCGTTCCTCGTCGGTGAGCGTCTGGGTCCGTTTCATCGTCGCCCAACGGCGTTTGTACTCACGGCCGGTGTACTCGTGGGCGGGGCGGCCGGCGGCCAGGGCCTCCGCCCGATCAGCCCGCAGAGCCAGGTCGAGGGCGATGGCATCGGCTGAGGTGAACTTCTTGGCGCGGCCGTGGCTGACCGAGAACAACGAACGGCGACCGATCACGAAGAAGGGGCTGGTGGGCAAAAAGAAGCTGCCCAGCTTGAGCTCGTGGGCGAGGAGCGCCGCCGGACGCAGGTGGCGCAGGGCCGAGCCGAGGGCCTCCGGATGCCGGGTGGCTTCCACGGCTGCGACGTCGGCGCAGAGGTCGCGGTAGGACTCGACGGTGCGGGGGCCGAAGTGCATGAAGGCCAGGAGCACCACCTGACCGAGCAGGAACGGATTCAGCAAGAAAAACGGAATGCTGACCAGCGCGACGATCTTGATGGCCCGCCACACGATCTCGGCCCGGGTGGCCAGGCGGCACCACCCATCGGTCATGCCGGCGACCTGGGCACCGACCAGCGCCTCCAGTTCTTCGCGACGCAGCAACTTGACGGCGCCGGTGGTGGCCACCACCACAACCCCTGATCGGGTGGGGAGGGCACCGACATTGGGCATGGCCGACTCGAAGATCACCACGTCGTGCATCTGCTCACCGGTGGCGATGGCGATCTCGTGGGCCACGTTGGCCAGACGACCGGTGGCGCCCTCACCGTCGACGTGGCGCAGAATTCGTTCGCCGAACCACTCGAGCGGTGCGATCAGGATGACCACGGGAGCTAAAACCATGGCCATCAGCACGAGGACCGCTCCGCCCGGAGAGACCGCTCCGATCAGTAGCGGAATCACCAGAAACGGGACGAGCAACAGCCACCACGCAACCGCCGTGCGCACGACCGAGTACACGGCATGACGACGCGCCGATCGGTTCAGGTCGGGTAGGGCCATAGCCCTTTCATCGACGGCGGCGGTCAGTGGCTGTACATGATCACGGGCCGGCCACGAAGCCGTCGATCAGCTCGGCCAACCGGTCGGGTTGATCCCAACACACGAAGGCCTTCGACCCCTCGATGATCTCGAGGCGGGCCCCGGGGACCTCGGTTGCCATACGTTCGGCGTTGGCCCGGCTGAAAGCTCGGTCGTCGGCCCCCCAGGCCAACAACAGTGGAACCCCCGCGGTACGCAGCTTGGCCGCCGCGTCGTTGGTGTGGCGGGTGTCGATCGCCTTGATCACGGAGCGAGCGTCGCGGCGCACCTCGGGATTGGCCCGGAGTGCGCTGCTCCACCGCTCGACCTTGGCTCCGTCGACCCGGTGGGTGAGCCAGCCGAATGCGATGGGAAGGCGCCAGATGGCCCGCAGCCTCAGGGTGTGGGCCAGCAGCCACACTCCACCGGGTATGGCGCCGATCAGTTTGAAGTAGGCGAACACCCCTGGTGGGAACTGGTCGTACATGTCGCAGTCGGTGAGCACCAGGCGTCCCACCCGGTTGTTGTGGTCGGCGGCGACGATTTGGGCGATGGCACCACCCGTGTCATTGCCGATCAGGGTCACATCGTCGACGTCGAGCTGGTCGAGCAGCTCGGCCACCGCTCGGGCCATACCCGGTGCGCTCAGGTCGGCACCGGCGCGGGCCGGCACCCGATGGCCGCCCATCGGAAGATCGGGCATGATGCACCGGTACCGGTCGGCCAAGCGATCGACGACCTGATCCCAGTGGTCACCGGCGGCGAGGATCAGGTGCAACAGCACGAGGACCGGGCCGTCCCCGATGTCGCGGTACTCGAGGGTGCCCAGGTGGGTGGACGCCTGTTCGGGGTCGGGCCAGTTCGTGTCCATGCCGCCCGACGCTAGGGCTGTGGACTGCAGCCGGCCATTACCTCTCGGGTCATCGCCGGCTGGTGAGGCGATCCACGAACTCGGCGATGGGGTCGGGGCGGCCGAACAGGTAGCCCTGGCCCCGTTCGGCGCCCATTTCGTGCAGCAGCGTCCGCTGTTCGTGGGTTTCGATGCCTTCGGCCACCACGGTGAGGTCGAGCTCGTGGGCCAGCGCAATGGTGGCACTGACGATCGCCCGGTCGTCGGGATTGGCGGTGAGGCCGGCCACGAACAGCCGGTCGACCTTCATCTCGTGGATGGGCAGCCGTCGAAGGTGTGAGAGCGAGGAGTAGCCGGTTCCGAAGTCGTCGAGGGCCAGGCGAACGCCGGCTTCGGCCAGCCGGTGCAGGGTGGCCTCGGCGCTGGGATGGGCCTCGAGCAAGGTGGTCTCGGTGATCTCGAGGGTGAGTCGTGAGCCTTCCACGCCCGCTTCGTCGAGGGCCCGGGCCACCGATCGGGCGAAGCGGGGTGCGCCCAGTTGGCGGGCCGACACGTTCACCGAGAGCGAGAGGGGAAGGCCGTGGGTGCCGACCAACGACGCCAGGTCGCGTACGGCGTCGTCGAGGACTCGCTGGCCCAAGCGGGCGATCAGTCCGCTGTCCTCGGCCACGCCGATCAGATGGCCGGCGTCGATCAGGTCGTGTCCATTGGTCACCCGGACCAGTGCCTCGGCGCCGACCATCGCGCCGTCGGTGAGATCGACGATGGGTTGGTAGTGAACCGCCAGTCCGCGGTCGTCGAGCGCCTGGCGGAGGTGTTGTTCGGTTTCGAGTCGCCGCACCGCCCGAGCCCGCAGCTTGTCTTCGAACACCTCCGAACGGTCGCGGCCCTGGTCTTTCGCTCGGTAGAGGGCGGTGTCGCTGTCGCGGAGTAACTCGTCGGCGGTGGTGTCGGCATCGGCGATGGCGATCCCCACGCTGGTGGACACGACCGTCGAACCGCCGCTCAGCTCCACCGGTTGGCTGACCGCCCGGCGCAGTCGTTGGGCAGTGACGATGGCGTCGGTGCGGTCGGCCATGTCGTCGAGAACGACCACGAACTCGTCGCCCCCCAGCCGGGCCACCAGGTCACGGGGACGGACGGCCAGGGTGAGCCGGTCGGCCATCACCCGGAGGAGATCGTCGCCTGCGGCATGGCCCAACGAGTCGTTGACCACCTTGAACCGGTCGAGGTCGAGGAAGAGGACCCCCAACTGGCGATTGGCTCGGCGGGCTCGGTCGAGGCGGTCGGCCAGTTCGTGTCGCAGTTTGGCCCGGTTCGGCAGGCCGGTGAGGTCGTCGTGGTAGGCCCGTTCGGTGAGGGAGTGGGCGGCTTCGACCCGGTCGGTGACGTCGCGGGCGTTGACCACCAGGCCTTCGATGGCGGGATTGTCGGTGAGGTTGGTGACGACAACGTCGAGATGGCGCCAGTTGGTGGCATCGGCGCTCACCCGAAGTTCGGTGGTCACGGTGTGACCCGGCGTCTCCAATGCTTCGTTCAGTGCCCACTCGGCCCGATCGACGTCGCCGGCGTGAACCAGGTCGAGCACGCTGACGCCGGCCAGCCGGTCGGGTTCGATGTGGAGCGCTCGCCCCACCGCCGGGCTGGCGTAGATGAATCGCCCACCGGTGTCGGTGACACAGACCAGATCGGTGGCGTTCTCGACCATGGCTGCCAGTCGGGCTTCGCCCGCCAGGACGCGTCGCTCGGCCCGGCGAAGGGCGCCCAGGTCGCGGCCGATGAACGAGATGGCCTCGATCACACCCTGCTCGTCGGGATGGCTGGCCAGCAGTACCGACATCGGGTGTTCGGCGCGACCTTCGTCGATGACGGTGAGTTCTCCGTGCCAGGTGCCGCCTGCCTGCACCTCGGGAACGGCTTCGGTGAGGTAGTGGGCCTGGCTCCACTCGATGAGGTGTTCGACCATGGCGGGAGAATCCGAGCCGATGAGGTCGATGGCGGTGTCGTTGGACCACGTCACCTGGTGTCCGGTGCTGTCGAGGATCACCACGAAGTCGGCGCTGGCCTCGAGGAGACGGGACAGCTCCTGTCCCCGCCGGGCTTCGGCTCGATCGGCGGTGCGGTCGATGACGGTGATGATGGCCCCGACATCGTGGACCGGCGTGATCATGATCTCGGTCCATCGAAACTGGGCGTCGGACCCGATGAGGCGCAGGCGGCCTCGTTGGCCGGTGGTGGTCTCGTCAACGCCCACCAGGGTGGCGATGAAGGCCTGTCGGCCGTCGCGGTCGATGACCTGCTGCCACCCCGTCCCCACGGCATCGGTCGCAGCCTGGCCGGTGAGGCGGGTCCAGCGATCGTTCACGGCCAGCGCGGCCCCGGAGGGATCGGCCAGGATGGCCGCCGTCGGTGCGCCGGCCACCAGCGTGCGGGCCAGCGCTTCGTTCGCCTGTCGCTCGGTGTCGGGCATGTGTCTCGCGGGGTGGGATGGTGTCTCGACGCTAGGACCGAAACCGGCGGCAAGTGCGGACTTGCGGTCGATCATCCGTGGGCGGCGTTTCGGTATGCGTTTCCGAGCGTCAGCGAGGAAAGGCCGTTAGGGCTTCGGTCCGCTAGGACCGAAACCGGCACGGTCCGCGAGGACCGAAACTGGCGGTGGCCGGTGTTGCAGTTGAGGGTCGATGGGCGATTCGGTGGGCGTTTCCGAGCGTCAGCGAGGAAAGGCGGTTAGGGCTTCGGTCCGCTAGGACCGAAACCGGCGGCAAGTGCGGACGAGAGGACTCGAACCTCCACGGGCTTTCACCCACCAGGACCTAAACCTGGCGCGTCTACCAGTTCCGCCACGTCCGCGGCGGGCTCCAGGTTAGTGCCGCGTGTCGTGGTGCAGGCGCTCCAGGATGGCTGTCCCCAACCGCTGGTAGCGGGGATTGTCGACCAGTCCCGTGTCGAGCAGCACGGTGCCGAAGAACACCGCCCACCCGCGGGCTCGTCGCTCCAGGTCTGGGCCGGGGTGGTAGCGCCGCAGGGCGGCGTGGCGCTCGTCGGGATCGCCCAGCAGCGTCCACATCGCGGCCAGGTCGGTGGCGGCGTCGCCGGCGTTGATGTCGATCCAGTCGATCACCCCGCTGAAAGCCCCGTCGTCCACCAACACGTTGGCCGCGTGGAGGTCACCGTGCACCCAGGTGCGGTCCGTGCCAGCCGGGGCCGATATCGCGTCGCCCCACACGGTGACGATCGACGGCGGCAAGGGGGGCGCCAGCCGGTCCAGCCGCTCCTCGACGCCCGTCGCACGATCGGCCAGGGGCACGCCACGTCCGGGATTGTGCGGGGCATCGGCCGGGGCCGGCTGGTGCAGAGCTCGCAGGAACTCGGCCAAGACCACACCCTGCCCGGTGCCAGGCGGCGCCTGATCGGCCGCCTCGCCGGGCAACCACGGCAACACACTCCACGGGAAGGGGTAGCTGCCCGACGGTCGGCCCACACTCACAGGAGCCGGTACGGGCAACGGTAAGGAGTCGGCCAGTTCGGGCAGCCACCGTTGTTCGTGGATGATGAGGTCGGCCACGATCCGGCGGCGGGGGAGACGCACGCTGAGGTCCGACCCCAGGCGGAACATCACGTTGTCCCATCCTTCCCCGAAGAATCGAACCGGTCGATCGGCGAGGTCGGGATGTTGCTCCTCGAGCAGCGACCGCACCAGCGCCTCGTCGATGTCGACCTCGGCTGGTGGGGTGGCGGCGCTCATGGGGCCGCAACGTTAGCGGCGGCGCCGATCGGCGAGATCGGGCCGGTAGCCTGCGAGAACCACCTGAACCAAGGGAGCGTGATGGAGTCGAGCGAGATGCATCCCCCGTTGATGGCCGCCGATCTGGTCGAAGCGGCCGGCCGGACCGACATCTACCGTGAGCTGCTCAAGGTTCGGATCGTGTTCCTGGGCACCGATGTCAACGACGAGATCGCCAACTACATCAGCGCCCAGATGCTCTACCTCGAGGGTCAAGACCCCGAGAAGCCGATCTGGCTCTACATCAACTCGCCCGGCGGGTCGGTCACGGCCGGTATGGCCATCTACGACACCATGCAGTTCGTGGCGCCCGAGGTGGGCACGATCTGTCTGGGTCTGGCCGCCTCCATGGGCCAGTTCCTGCTCTGCGCCGGTGCCCCCGGCCGCCGCTACGCCCTGCCCCACGCCCGCATCATGATGCATCAGCCGTTGGGCGGCGTTCGTGGCCAGGCCACCGACATCGCCATCCAGGCCGAACAGATGGCCCAGACCAAGAAACTGCTCCAGCAACGTATTGCCGAGCACACCGGCCAGGATGCGGCCACCATCGAAGCCGACAGCGACCGTGACCGCTGGTTCAGCGCCGAAGAAGCCAAGGACTACGGCATCATCGACGAGGTCATCGTGCGCCGGGGTGAAATGGCCTGAAATCCCTCCAGGTCGGCGTCTGTGATGCCGATAGGAGAGGGTGAGCCATTCCAAGGACTACGTGTTGGCTGCCGCCGCGCTGGTGGTGATGGTGCTCGTGACCTACGTGCTGATCTAGGCCGACGCCGGTCAGACCTGGGCGGCCTCAGCCGCCGTGCGCAGCTCGCCGATGGCCACGTCGAGTCCGTCGCCGTGCCCGAACAACGCACTGCCCGAGACCAACACGTTGGCCCCGGCCTCCACCACGGCCTCGACCGTGGTCGTCGACACCCCTCCGTCGACCTCGATGTCGACGTCGAGGCCCCGTTCGTCGATCAGGGTCTTGAGCCGGCGGATCTTGGGTTCCATCGAGGCGATGTACTTCTGCCCGCCGAAGCCAGGGTTGACGGTCATGATCAGGACCAGGTCGACCTGGTCGAGCACGTTCACGATGGCCTCGACCGGTGTGTGGGGGTTGAGTGAAACAGCGGGGCTGACCCCGAGGTCGGCGATGGCGCCGAGCGTGCGGTGCAGGTGGGTGCAGGCCTCGACGTGCACGATGATGGTCTGGCACCCGGCATCGGCATAGGCACCCAGCAACTGGTCGGGGTTCACCACCATGAGGTGGGCTTCGAACGGGGTGGCCACGAGGGGACGGGCGGCGGCGATTACTGGCGGTCCGATGGTGAGGTTGGGCACGAACACCCCGTCCATGACGTCCCAGTGGATCCGGTCGGCGCCGGCCTTCTCCAGTTCGAGACAGTCGTCGCCCAGCTTGGCGAAGTCGGCCGAGAGGACCGAGGGGGCGATCGAGATGGGACGGGGGCTCATTGGCGCGACGATACCCTGCCGAGGTGAACGAGATCGCGGTTACCGGCGTGTCGTCGGACGGAGCCGGCGTCGGCCGTGACGCAGACGGCCGCGTGGTGTTCATCCCCGGCGCACTGCCCGACGAGACGGTCACCGTCGACATCGTCGAGGAGAAGAAGCGCCACGCCGTCGGGCAGCTGCTCGAGGTGGTGACCGCAGCCCCCGAGCGCATCGAACCGAGCTGTGAAGCGGTGGCCGCGGGCTGCGGGGGTTGCGACCAACGCCATGTCACTCCCGCCGGTCAGCGCCATCTCAAGGAACGCATCGTCACCGATGCCTTGACCCGCATCGGCCGGCTGTCCGAGCTTCCGGCCCTCACCACCCGTCCGCTCCCGGACGAGGCTTACCGGACG
>JBPCTQ010000029.1:0-10904 GCA_051011595.1 Acidimicrobiales bacterium | reverse complement strand
AAGCCAGCGAGAGCACGGCCCCCGCCAGCACGTAGGCGACAGCCGCGTCCTCCAGCCGGTCGAGCTCGGCGACTACCACGGGCACGCCGACGAGCCCGGCGCCCGCGATGGCGGCCACGAAGAGCGGGGTCGGGGCCGCCACGTTGATGGCCTGCATGGCCTTGGCGCCGTCACGGGGTGAGAGTTCGCCCAGCGCCGGCATCACGAAGTTCGAGAAGGCGAAGAACGCACCGCCGCTGACCGCGGCGCCGACCAGGCCGACCACGACCAGCGCCACCTGCCAACCGTCGATCATCGTTCCGCCCCGCCTTCGACCACCCCGCCGGCGCCCATGGGATCGGCGATCAGTCGGCGAAGGGGCATACCCAGGCCGTAGGTGATGAGCCGGCCCGGAATCGGGATACGGAGGAAGCAGCCGTCGGCCATGTCGAGCTCGCCGTGACTGGTGATCGATCCGAGTTGTCCGTCGGCCACCAGGTGCCGGATCTCGGGATCGTCGAGCCCGAGCACCCGGGCCGGGGCCTGGAACTGCACCGTCGACGGGGGGCCGACGGGCAGTCGCCGGATCGGCACCACCACGGCGACATGGGGGTTGGCCATCACGTTGCGGGCCTTGCGACTGGTGCGCAACGTGTTGACGTACATGACTTCGCCGACCGCATCGAACAGCACACCGGCGACATGGGGCCGGCCCGCAGCTGATGTGGTGGCCAGGGTGGCGAAGGACCGCTTCTCGATGGCCTGGTGGACCTTGACCGGGTCTGGGTGGTGGGTTGTCGGGTCGGATGAGGTGTTCGTGGTTGTTTGCATGAACGCCACTTTCAGGCACAACAGCCGACCTGTCCATGACCGAATGGCCGCTGTTCTTGCTCATTCGTCCAGAACGGTGGACGAACGGCGCCTGATGGATCAGACTGGGCGCCATGTCACCAGCGGTCTCCAGCACCACCATCCCGGCCCCCGCCCGTGAGGGCACGGTGCCGGCCATCGGCGAGGCGCTGCGCTACGTGCAGATGTCGGGCATCTTCTACTGCCCGTCCGAGCTCACCGAACCCTGGGGCCTCGAGCTCCCACCGATGCCCGACTGCGTGTGGTTCCACGCCGTGCTCGGCGGTGAGTTCACGCTGGAGGTCGACGGCCGGACACACACGCTACGAGCCGGCGACCTGGTCCTGGTTCCCCACGGCACCGGACATCGGGCCTGGGGGAGCGAGCCGTCACCGACGCCGAGTGTCTTCGACCTTCCCCACGACTACGTGAGCGAGCAGTACGCGGTGTTGCGGCACGGTGGTGGCGGCGAACGAACCGATGTCGTGTGCGGCGGTATCCGACTCGAGCACCCGGCGGCCCGCCAGCTGGTGGCTTCGTTGCCCCCACTCATCCACATCGAAGCATCCCGTTCGACGCGGGCCGACTGGATGCGGGCCACCCTCGAGCTGATGGCCGAAGAGACCCAACAGGTCCGCCCGGGCGGTGAGGCCGTGGTGAGCCGGCTGTGCGACATCGTGGTCATCCAAGCAATCCGAACCTGGATCGAGCGCGACCCCGCCGCCCAGACCGGCTGGTTGGGGGCGCTGCGCGACGAACAGGTCGGCGCCGCGATCGCCCGTATCCACAGCCACCCCGAACGCGACTGGACGGTGGCCTCGTTGGCCGACGAGGTTGCGATGTCGCGCTCGGCGTTCGCCGCCCGCTTCACCGAACTGGTCGGCGAACCGGCCATGCGGTACGTGACCCGCTGGCGGATGCATGTGGCGCTCGATCTGCTGCAGCGCACCGACTCCACGGTTGCCGCCGTGGGTGCCCAGGTGGGTTACGACTCCGAAGCGGCGTTCAGCCGGGCCTTCAAACGGGTGATCGGCGTGTCGCCCCGAGCGGCACGTAAACCCGCGCCCGACATGCCGATCGCACCGGCGGTGTCGCCGGCGCCCGCCCCCCAAATGGCGTGAGAAGGCGGTCACCCTGACCGGCTGGTGATGCCAGATCGAGGACGATCAGCGCATCAGCCGCCCGTACCCACCAGTTCGTCCATGGTGGGTCCGATGCGATCGGCCACCGGCTGGAGTGCGTCGACGTCGAACCCATAGAGACGAACCGGGTTCTCGGTGAGGATCGCTCGCACGTCGGCGGTGGGAATCCCGGCGAAGCAGCTGGCCAGCGACTTCTTGGTGCGCGGCCAGGTCCCCTCCACGTGCGGGTAGTCGGCCCCCCACATCAGACGGGACACACCGATCTCATCGCGCATGGCGGCGTCGTAGGAACTCATGAACGAAGCCGCGATGGTGACCTGACGCTCGAAGTACTCGCTGGGTTTGAGCTTGGCCGTGCGCTCGATGTTGCGGAAGAACGGTGCGCGGTGGATGCCGTCGAGCAGGAACAAGGTGTCGGGTACCCAGCTGGCCCGGGTCTCGGTGAACACCACCTGCAGGTCGGGGAATCGATCGAGCACCCCTGACCAGATCAGCACCCACAGGTTGCGCTGGGAGAAGAACGTGGCCTCGGTGGCGTACATCAACATGCTCACCACGCCGTAGTCGCCGTAGGACGGAGTGCCGCCACCACCATGGATGTGCACGGGCATGGCGTGTTCCTGGCAGGCGGCCCACATTGGGTCGTAGCGCTGGTCGAGATACGGCGGCAGACCCTCGCCGGGCACGGTGGGGATGATGACCCCCTTCATGCCGTTGGCGGCGGCCCAGGCGATGTCTTCGACGGTGATGTCGAGATCGTGCACGGTGAGCATGGCCAACGCCGCCCGGCGGCCGGGCAGATCATCGGCGAAATCGACCAGCCAGCGGTCGTAGGCCCGGTTGCCGAAGGCGCGCAGCTCGTGTTCGGCCGACTCGCCGAAGCCGCCGAAGGGCACACCGCCATTGGGGAACAGCACCTCGCACACGACCCCTTCTTCCTCGAGCACCCGGGTGCGGACCGCCGAGTTCCACTCACCGTCGAGATCGTCGCCCGTCTCCTCGTCAAGGCCGAAGCTGCCTTCGTCGGTGAACAGCGACTCGCCGTCGCGTTGGGCCTTCCGTTGTGCCGCTCGTTGGGCCTTGACCCCGGCCGCGAACTCCTCGTAGCGCTCGCGGTAGGCCGGGTCGATGTAGGGCAGGTAGTCATCGGGCCGCCCGGTGGCGTGACCGTCGCACGAGATGATCACTGGTCGTTCGTCGGTCATCGTTCCCTCGCAGTCACGGGACCGGGCTCGCTCGCCGGTGATGGCGCGGCTGGCCCGGCAGGTCTTGTCAGCCACCGTATTACACGGCTGCCGGCTGTTCCCCCGGAGACGGTGCAGGCGGCGATCGGCGGGGGTGGGGGAGGAGGTCCCAGCCCCTATCGCAGCGCGGGCTCCGCGATTAGATTCGCCGCAGGGGCCTGACAAGGGAATCGGGAGTGCGACATGGCGGAGTCGAATCAGCCGGCGGCATCGGAGATCCTGCTCGCCAAGATACGGCCATCGAACAACCTGTTCGCGGCGGCCGGGCGGGTCGACCTCGAACCGTTGTACGAACGCTCGCCGGGTGAGGGGTCGGCACGACTCGGACTCGACGAGGCGCCCCAGTGGTTCATGCTGCGGGTGGAGCCGGCGGCCACACCATGGGACCAGGCCCATACCCAGGTGGCCCACCAGCTCGGCATCGACGAGTCCGACGTCTTGTTCGCCGAGCCCGATCTGATCCACGACATCTTCACCGAGGGTGACGCCCCCGGAAGCCGGGCCGGCTTCGCCCTCGACGAAGACTGCCAATCGGTGCCCCAGGACAACGGGAGCGGCAAGCCGGTCGGCGACGGTTTCGCCTGGCACCTCGGCAGCCAGTTCACCCAGCTCGGCCAGGCCCGCGACGAGGTCTCGTTCAGTAATCCTCGCACCCGAGTGGCCCACATCGACACCGGGTTCTACCCGGCCCACGAAACCACGCCGACCCGGTTGAACCAGACCCTCGACCGCAACTTCGTTCGTTCTGACGACGAGTCGTCCAGCGCCGTCGACCCCGACAACGATCTCCTCGTCCTCGACAACTCCGGCCACGGAACGGGCACGCTCAGCATCCTCGCCGGTGGCCCCGTTTCGGCTCAGGGTGGCGCGGTTCTGGGGGGTGCTCCCCAGGCCGAGATCGTGCCCATCCGAGTCGCCGACAGTGTGGTCCTGCTGCGCACCAGCTCCCTCGCCCGCGCCATTCGTTACGCGGCCGACATCGGGTGTGCGGTGGCCTCGCTCAGCATGGGCGGCCTTCCCAGCAAGGCATGGGCCGAAGCCGTCGACGACGCCTATCTGGCCGGTTTGTGCCTGTGCGCGGCGGCCGGCAATCACCCTGGTCCGTTGCCCCCGAAACGGTTGGTGTACCCGGCCCGTTACGACCGGGTGATCGCGGTCGCCGGCGTGATGGCCAACGGCGAGCCCTACAAGGGTTTGCACGGCATGACCCTCGAAGGCAGCTTCGGACCCAAGAGCGCCATGAAGGCGGCCATGGCTGCCTACACCCCCAACATTCCGTGGGCCCGGTTCGGCTGTCGCGACATCGTTCGTCTCAACGGCGAAGGCACATCCAGCGCCACCCCCCAGGTGGCCGCGGCCGCAGCCCTTTGGATCGAGAAACACAAGGACGTGCTCCGGGCCGACTGGCGCCGGGTCGAGGCCGTTCGCCATGCGCTGTTCTCCGAGGCCAAGAACCGGCGCGACACCGAACACCTCGGCCATGGGATCCTCCAGGCCCGCGACGCCCTCGCCGTTCGCCCCGACCTCGATCGACCCATGAGCGGCAAGTCCGACAACTCATGGGCCTTCCTTCGCCTGCTCACCGGGCTGGGGATTCGTGGGGCGACCCCCACCGAGGAGATGCTCAATCTCGAGTTCGCGCAGCGCTGGCTCCAGAACGAGGACCTCCAAGAGATCGTGCCCGATCCCGACGGCACCCGCGAGCTGACGAAGGCCGCGCAGGCCCGCCTCATGGATGCCGTCATCGAGGATGAAGGCAGCTCGTTGGCCCTGCGGCGGCACATGGCCGCCCGTTATTCGCTCGTCACCAAACGGTCACCCCGAAACACCGCTCAGTTGAAGAAGATCCGTCCCGAGCTACCCGATGTCGGCCCGGCCTCACCCGAAGTTCCCAACCCGCCGTACCGCCGGCTCCGCGTGTACGCCAAGGACCCCAGCCTGTCGTCCCGGCTGGCCACATCGCTGATCGGAGAGGTCACCCTCGACGTTCCCTGGGAACCGCTCGAGCTCGGGCGGTACTACCGGTTCGAAGGCGAGTACCTGGCGATCGATGACAAGAAGCCAGATGGCGGCGGCTACCACCGCGTCGATCTCTCCGACGAACGATTGCTGGCCCAGGACGGCTGGGAGCCGTCGGAAGGCAACGCCCAGTTCCATCAGCAGATGGTCTACGCGGTGGCCTCCAAGACGATCGAACACTTCGAACGAGCATTGGGGCGGCCTCTCCAGTGGCGCCCCAAGCCCAATCCCGACAAACCCAACGACGACTCGCAGTTCCTGCGTCGACTCGAGATCCGACCGCACGCGCTGCAGACGGCCAACGCCTACTACTCACCGACCGAACCCGCATTGTTGTTCGGATACTTCCCTGCTCCGGCGGGAGGCCAGCAGATACCGGGTAGTCCGGTGTACACGTGTTTGTCGCACGACATCATCGCTCACGAGACAACCCACGCCATCCTCGACGGCATCCACCGCCGGTTCCACGAACCCACCAATCCCGATGTGTTGGCCTTTCACGAAGGGTTCGCCGACTTGGTTGCCCTGCTCCAGCAGTTCGAGATGTCGACCCTGCTCGAGCACGAGATCAACCGCAGCGGCGGCGACCTCGAAGCCGAAACCCTGCTTGGAACACTGGCTATCCAGGTGGGCACCACCGCCCGGGGACGCCACGCCCTGCGCAGTGCCATCGGTTCGTTCGACGACGGCGAATGGATTCGTGCCACCCCCGACCCCGACCGATTCCGGCAGACACTGACACCGCATGCACGCGGCGCGGTGCTGGTGGGCGCGGTGTTCGACGCCTTGTTGGCGATCTACGAATCGCGCACCGCCGACCTCGTACGGATCGCCACCGGCGGGAGCGGGCTGCTCCCCGACGGGGCCATCCATCCTGATCTGGCCCGCCGTTTGGCCCGCGAGGCAGCCAAGTCGGCCCGCCACGTGCTCGGTATGTGCATTCGGGCTCTCGACTACCTCCCGCCGGTCGACGTCACCTTCCACGACTTCCTTCGGGCGCTCATCACCGCCGACTTCGAGTTGGTCAGCGACGACAAGTACAACTACCGAGTTGCCTTCGTCGAAGCCTTTGCTCGGCGGGGGATCTTCCCCGGCGACCACGATGAGCAGAGCGGCGAGGGAGTTGGGGCCTTGTCGGCCGACACGCTCCGGTGGGCCGCCTTCACCGACGCCGATGTTCCCGACAAGGCCCACTCTGCCGTGATCGAGAAGTACGAGAAGATCGTGGCGTTGCTCCGTGACTACGCCGACAAGTGCCTCTACATCAAAGATCGCGAGGAGCTGTTCAAGCTCACTCGCACCCACCGCATCATCCTCCACGGCATGCTGAAGAAGGCCTTCCGGGAAGTACCGGAGTTCGCCGAATCGTTGGGGCTCGCCGATGGTTCGTTCGAAGTGCACGCCTTGCGCCGAGCGTTGCGAGCAAGAGTCGACGGTCGGGTGGCGCCCGAGGTGATCGTGTCGCTCACCCAGTCGGCCACGGTTGCCGCCGACGATGCCGAGGGAGTGCCCAAGCACACTTTCCGAGGCGGCTCCACCTTGGTCGTCGACCTCACCGATCCCGGCCTGCCCAAGTACCGCATCGTCAAACACATCGACGACGGCACCCGCCGGGCGGCGGCCGGTGGGTTCGCCTCGCTGGTGGCCGAGGATCCTCTCCGGAGCCTGTTCTTCTCGGCCGCCGAACCGTTCGCGGCGCTGCACGAGCTGGCCGAAGCGGACTGAGCACGCCCCCTCCGTGATCCCACAGATATTTCGGTAGTCTAAAGTTTGTGGGATCGAAACAACCGGGCAGCAGCATGTCGACGCGGGCGTTGACGATCGTGGGTCTTGGTCGGGCCTTGGAGCTGGCGGTGCGGGAGACCGGCCTCAGCACGGCCAAGTTCCGAGCCTTGTCGCTTGTCGACGCGGGCATCACCTCGAGTGGTCTCATTGCTCGATTCCTCGACGTGCAGCCGTCAACCGTCACCACTGTGATGGACGGGCTCGTGGCCGACGGCCTCGTCGACCGGCTCCGCGGCACCGATGACCGCCGCCGGGTCGACTACCAGCTCACCGACCGGGGGTCGAGCACCCTGAAAGGTGCCAACCAGGCCGCGGTCGACGCCCTCTCCATTTTGGCCGACAACCTCGAAGGCGACGATCGTGCGCATGCCTTCGGTGGGCTCGACCTGTGGACTCGGGCCATCGAGTCCCGGCGCCGCAGTCACTGGGGAGCCGACGCAGGGTGATGGGCGGCAACCACCGAGAACACGACCGAGCCCTGGCCTCCACGCTCGAGATGGTGGAGCGGATCCTCGACGAGATGGGCGTGGCGGACCTACCTCCGGACGCCACCCTCGTCGGCGACCGCGGCTCGGTGTTGGCGTCGGAGGCCGAGTTCGGCCGCTTCATCGCGCAGTTCTCGATCCAACAGGGGTGCATGCCCTATCCGCTCGATGTGGTTGGCCACCTGACCGTGCGGGGCTTTTGCGAGCTGTACGTCGGAGAGTCGTATCCGGAACCGCCCGCGCACGCGTTGCCCGACTCGGGGTATCCGCCGGTTGCGACAGCGCCGGACCGCCTGGTGTTCGAGCCACGGCCGTTCCCGATCTGCTTCGTGCTCGGGTGCGGCCGGTCGGGCACAACACTGTTCCGGGCCATGCTCAACCGGCACGACGGGTTGTGGGCCCCGGGTGAGTTGCACCTGGCTCAGTTCGACACCATGGCCGAACGGGCGGGCGCCATCGGTCCGTTCCTGCGCCATGCCCTGGTGCCCGAGGTGGCGGAGCGCCTGGATGAATCCGCTGATGCCTTCGGCGATCGCCTCGCCGGCTGGGAGCAGGCGGCGGTGCCGGTGCCCGACGTGTACCAGCAGCTCCACCAGGCCGATCCGGGCCGGCTCATCGTCGACAAGACCCCCTCCTACAGCGCTCGCATCGAACACCTGGAGTGGATCGATCGGCACTTCGAGGGGGCCACCTACGTGCACATCGTCCGTAACCCCCACGACGTGATCCGCTCACTGGTACGCATCCAGCTGTACAAGCAGGCCGCGGCCGAATTCGAGCCCGGTGTCAGCCCGCACCATGTGGCCGAGACCATCTGGTTCGGGCACAACGACAACATCACCAGATTCCTCGAAGGGATCGCTGAGGATCGGCATGTGTTGGTTCGCTACGAAGATCTGGTGGCCGATCCGGCCCGCACGCTTGGCACTGTCTGCGACGTGGTGGGGGTGGGCTACGAACCGGCCATGGCCGAGCCCTACGCCGGCGGTGGCGGCCAGGTGGCCTCGGGGGCGGGTGATCCTCGGGTGAACCTGGTCACCGAGGTCGAGGTGCGCGCTGCCGGCCCGGCCTTCTACCCGCTGGGCGGCCGAGCCCAGACGTTGGCCCGCCGCTTCGGTTACTGATCCCCGGATACTGATCCCCGGGTGCCGCGGTCAGCGCAGCCCCAGGCGGGCGGCCGCCCGATTGGCCGCGGCCGGGCCCGAGAGCTGTCGCAACAACAACAGGCCGTCGAGCAGCGCGATGGCGGTTTCGGCTTCGGTCCGGCGTCGGCGGGCCGAGCCGGTGAAGAACTCGGCCAGCAGCGTGATCCAGTCATGGACCAGCGCGGTCACCAGCGTTCGGTACGGCTCGCGTCCGGCGGCGGCCAACCCGTTCACCTCGAAGAACAGGGCGAAGATGGGGTCGATCTCCGGTCGGGCCAGCACCGGCCAGGCCGCTCGGACGAGCTCCACGTGGTCGGTGGCGGTGGAGGCGAAGGCCTGGGCCAAGACGTCCTGGAGACGCAAGCCCATCACCACCAAAACCTCCGAGACCAGCTCCTCCTTGGTGGGGAAGTAGTACACGATGATGCGGTCGCTCACGCCGAGTCTCTTGGCCAATCGACCGAAGGTCAGCTGGCTCAGCCCGTCGTCGACCGCCGCGTCGAGCGCGCCGGTGAGGATTTCCTCTCGCGAGTGTTTGTGTCCCACCCCTTGATTGTAGCGATCACTTCAACTACGGTTCTGAAGTGATCACTACAAACGAGGGAGACGGGTTGTGGAAGCCGAGCGCGAAATCGACATCGAAGTGAGCACCGGCGCCATCGACGACCCGGCCACGTGGCAACTCGACGCCGCGTCGGCCATGGCCGTACTGCGTTCGCTGGTGGGTTTCGGATCGTGGGTCAGTCCGGCACTGTCGTGGGGGACCTTCGGCCTCGGTGTGCTGCACGACGATGCCGGCTCGGCACTGGCCACCCGGCTGTTCGGTGTCCGGGACTTCACACTCGGTCTGGCGGTGAAACACCCCGACCCCGCGGTTCGGCGGGGCGCTCTGCAGGCCGGGGTCATGATCGATTCGATCGACGTCGTCGCCACCTTGATGGCCGTTCGGCGCGGGGCGCCGAAGTCGGCCGGCGTGCTGGTGGGTGGCGGCGCGGCCCTCTTCGTCGCCATGGGGCTGGTGGCGCTGGCCGAGACGGCCGATGGGATCGCTCGTTAGCTTTCGGCGACGGCCTGCTCGAGACCGTCGAGGATGAGGTCGAGGCCGAACTCGTATTCGTGGGCGTAGTCGTAGCCGGGCTGGAGGATGTGTTCGGTCGTCAGCTCCACCAGATGCGGATACTCGTCGGCCGGGATGCCGGAGAGGATGCCTACGGCCAGTTCGGCCAAACTCTCGGTGTCGTCGAAGGGCAGCGCCACCTCCTGCATGGCGAACCCGTAGATGTAGCTGTCCAACACCGAGAAGGCGTGGGCGGCCAGCGCGACCGAGAAACCGGCCGTGCGAAGTAGGCCGAGCACGGCATCGTGGTGGCGCAACGTAGCCGGCCCAGGAGTTGGTCGCGACTCCATCAGGGCCGTGGCCCACGGATGGATGCGCAGCACCTGGCGGACCGAGATGGCGCGGCGACGCAGGGCCGGCTTCCAGGCCGCTTCGGGGGAGGGCAGGTCGATCTCGGCGAACACCGCGTCGACCATGCCATCGAGGATCTCGTCCTTGTTGGCCACGTGGTGATACAGCGACATCGCTTCGACGTCGAGCTCGGCGGCCAGTTTGCGCATGGTGACGGCACCGAGGCCGTCGCGGTCGGCCAGGGTGACGGCCGTCCCGAACAGCCGCGCCGGAGAGAGCGGGCTACGGGGTGGGGAACTCGGGTCGGTTCGGTTCGCCATGTGTGCTCGTCAGATCCTCGGTCGAATGTCGGGTTGCCAACCTTACATCGTATGGCTAAGGTGCGGACATCAACCTTACGTTGTAAGTGAACCGACCCGTAACCTGTCGACGAGGAGACCGATCTCATGATTGCCACCCAGAATCCGTCCACCCAGAACCCGTCCACCCAGAACCCGTCCACCCAGAATCCGTCCACCCAGAACCCGTCCACCCAGCCCGACTCCACACCCCAACGAGGTGCCGTGCCCCAAAATGAACAGATGCAGGCCATCGTGCAGACCTCCTATGGCAACGCCGAGGTGCTCACGATGGGCACGATCGGTCAGCCCCAGATCGCCGACAACGAGGTGTTGGTCGACGTTCGCGCCGCAGGCCTCGACCGAGGAACCTGGCACCTGATGACCGGTCAGCCCTACCTCATTCGGCTGGGTTTCGGTCTGCGACGGCCCCGGAACCCCGTCCCTGGTCTCGATCTGGCCGGTGTGGTGGCGGCGGTCGGGGCCGACGTCACGCGGTTCGAGGTGGGC
>JBPCTQ010000028.1:0-18576 GCA_051011595.1 Acidimicrobiales bacterium | reverse complement strand
CGTGGTGGGTTTCGGCCTCATCGTGATCAAGGGCCGATCGACGGAGGTGGACATCTGCCTCAACTTCTCCGGCATGCTGGCGCCACTCGTGGCGGTGGTGCCGACCACAAACGTCGGCAACTGTTGGTCAGTCGAGCCACCGGCCAAACCACTGAACTCAGACGGAACGTTGGCGACCTGGGTCGTGGCCAACATCGACAACAACATCCGGTCCCTCATTTTCGCCGGAGTCCTGGGTATCGCCGCGTGGATCGGCGCCGTTGCCCTCTCGAAGTCGCAAAAGGGTTCCGGGGTCGGCTCGCCGAGCCCTCTCCTGCCTCTGATCGGGACGGTGGTGTTCGTCGGCGCGGTGTGGAGCGCATTCCACTGGTGGGGCGACTTCAACGATCGGGCTCACGGGTTGGCTGCTGTCGGGCTGTTCATCTTCTTGGCCGCCGCGGTCGCCCTGAACGCTTGGGAGCTCCGGAGTGTGAAGGAGAAGCGGTTCTTCTTGGTCGTGTATCTCCTCATCTTCGTGGCGATGCTCTTGGCTGCGCTACCGATGGCCTTCTCGAGCTGGGACCACAATGTGTTGATCGTCGAGGCCGTCGAGATCGGGTTGTTCGGTCTCTTCTGGTTCATTCAGACGATCGAGCTGTGGCACACGACCTCGGCGCCACAAGGCTCCCCCTGAGACCGACCGGCACCGGTCGCGATCGAGGGGCAAGTCTCGTGGAAGATCAGTACTGGACGATCGGGGCCTGGTGCAGCCAACGATCGTCGGTGAGCGCCCCGATCATGGCGTCGGCGCAGTCGGCAAAGCTGATCTTCGACAGGCCGCTGTAGCGGTCATAACCCATCCGATACTCACCTCGGCGTGGCCCGGCGCGCATCTGCAGCGGTCGGACGCCCACCCATTCGATGTCGAGGTGGTCCTGCAGCAGCGCCCACTGGTGGGCCTTGTCACGATGACGAAGGCCGAGGAAGACCCGGGCGAAGCCCTCGACGAATCGTGAACCCAACGTCACGACGTCGTTCGGGATCACCGTGCTGCCGCCGCCACACCACACCAAACGCGACCCACCGGGAGGCAGCGCCGCGAGGATGTGTGCCGTCACGTCGGTACAGAGGTTCTCCGGTGAGTGCTTGTCGACGCCGATGGCGAAGAGGACGGCATCGCTGTCGCCCACCGTGGCGGCTACCGCGGCGGGATCGAGGCCGTCGCCGACAACGACATCGATTCTCGAGCGAACCTCGTGATCGAGACGGTCGGGTGTACGGGCCAACACGCGAACGTCGTGGCCTCCGTCGAGACACTGCTGCACACACTCTCGACCGAGTTGTCCGGTGGCCCCCAGGACGGCGATCTTCACGATCGGAGAACCTACTCCCGGCCCGTCACCGGGCGCGACCTAGGGGCAGTTGTAGACGGTGTCGACCCCGATGTCAGTGGTGCAGGTGTCGGTGTCGGGACCGCCGTTGACCGTGTCGGCCACACCGTCCTGAGCGTTGATGGTGTCGTTGCCCGCGAAACCGTTGAGGAGGTCGGCGCCGCCGCCGCCGGTGAGGATGTCGTTCCCGGCTTGAATGAGGTTGCCGTCGCCGAAGATCTGGTCGTCGTCGCTGCCGCCGGTGATGGTGTCGTGGTCGGGGCCACCGTTGATCACATTGGTGCCGGACGGGTCGGTGATCGTGTCGTCTTGTTCGTTGCCCCACAGCGCATCGTCGCCGGCGCCGCCGTCGATGGTGTCGCTGCCGAGCTGCCCGAACACGGAGTCGTTGTCATCGCCACCGTTGAGGGTGTCGTCGCCGGCCAAGCCGTACAACACATCGTCACCGGTGCTCCCGTTGAGGGTGTCGCCGCCGGGGCCGCCGTTGACGACGTCGTTGCCCGGGCCGCCGTCGAGCTCGTCGGTGCCGTCGACGCCGATGATGAAGTCGTCACCGCTGCCACCGTCGGCGGTGTCGTCGCCCCCTTGCCCGTAGAGCTGGTCGTTGTGGTCGCCGCCATCGAGTGAGTCGTTGTCGGCCCCGCCGTTCAAGATGTCGGCACCACTGCCACCACTCAGGATGTCGTCGCCGGCGAAACCCAACAGCTGGTCGTCGCCTGCACCACCCTCGAGTGTGTCGGCACCGTCGAGCCCGAAGACGATGTCGTTGTCGGCTCCGGCATCGACCCAGTCGTTTCCGGCGCCCCCGTTCACGGTGTCGTCACCGCCCAGTGAGCACACGGTGTCGTTGCCCAGGCCGGCCACGATGGTGTCCGGGCCGGCGGTCCCCAGGATCACGTCGTCGTTTGCGGTGGGCGACTGCCCGAGAGACAGGTCGACGGTGACCGGCAGGCCGTTGCAGAACGATGCCGTCAGGGCACTTCCGAGGTCGGGGAGCGGACCGATGTGGCCGCTCAGGGCTCCCGGGCTGGTGGTGTCCTGAGGGGTGCCCGTGGCGTCGAGGGCCGAGCGCACCTGCTGGGAGGTCATCAACGATCCGTTCTGCTGGGCCACACTCGACAGCGAACCGGCCGCCGCGGCCACGTTGGGCGACGCACTCGACGTGCCATTGAACGATGCCGTGTACCACTCGTCGACGGGGCCGCCCTGGAGGCTGCCATAGCCGGTGGTGGTCACCCCGGAGCCATGGCCCTGAAGGTTCACCCGAGAACCGAAGCTGGAGAACGACTGGCGACTGCGCGCCGGACTGCCGCTGACCGGCGGGTGGCCCGCGCCCACGATGATGGACCCCGAGTCCGGTCGTCCCATCGGGAAGGGGCTGCCGTAGGCCGGGAGGTCGGTGTCGCAGCCACCATTGCCGGCGGCGGCCACCACGATCAACCCGTCGGCCACCGCGGCGACGATGGCGTCGTAGTGGGCGGGAACCCATTCGGCGGCCACCAGGCAACTTCCCGGGCCGAAGGCCTGCTGCTCGAGCAGGATGACGTCACCAGCGGACAGGTTGGCATGGGCCACATCGATGGCTGCGGCCAGTCGCCAGAGACACGAACCGCCCTCCAGGCGGGCCGCGTTGGTCATCCCGATGTCGGCATCGGGGATAGCGCCCGTGACGCCGAAACCGTTGTCGTCGGCGATGAGCTCACCGAGCACGGCCGTGCCATGGTTGTTGCTGGTGAACGGGTCACACGGTGTCCCATTGGGGATGAGCCCACCCACCGACTTGGTGAGATCCTCGTGGTTCGGATTCCAGCTGTACTCGATGTCGATGATCTTCACGTTGGTGCCGGTGGCGCCGGCCACGGTTCCGGCGAAGTCGGCATCGATGCCGTCGGGCGCGGGGTCGAGATAGGCCTGCATCGGCTCGAAGTCGGGGGTGACGGGAAGGGGCGGCGGCAGCGGCTCGGCGTAAGCGATCTCGACCACACCCAGGGCGTTGAGATCATCGATGATGGACGCGGCATCGGTCGCAGGCGGTAGTTCGACCCGGAACCACAAGCTCTTGTCGGCTTGCTCATGGCCCGTGGCCGCTTCCAGACGGGCTTTCTCGGCCCGGAGTGCGGCCGGCGGGCGATCGAACATGGGGGTCAGGGCAGACCCGTTCGCCAAGATGGTGTTGATCGATGCGACTCCGGGAGCGGGTGCCCCTTCGAGGTCGGCGCCGTCGAGTCGAGCGGTGGATCCTTCGCTGAGCTTGAGGTGCAGGAACTGCGATGAGGAGCCGGCCGGTACCGATCCTTGGGCGGGTTTGGGGGGAACGGGCCGATCGATCAGACGCTCGTCGTCGGCCGGTGTGGGCTCCGATGCCGCGCCAACGGGCGACAGTCCGAAAGCGAACAGACCGGCGAGGGCCAGCGCGATGCCGATCAGCCGTTGCGCCGCGGGTATCCGTTGTGGGGACGACACGCCAATGACCGCCTCTGAAAGAGTTTCCTGCCCTTTCAGAGGGTAACAATCAACATCGTGCGCAACCAGTGAGCCGGTGTTCCGGGCCGCCCGCCGGCCCGGAACACCAGATCATCATGGACAGTTGAACACCGTGTCGATGGCTTCGGTGGTGCAGTTGTCGGCGCCGGGCCCGCCGTTCACCGTGTCCGGGAAACCGTCCACCGAGTTGATGCTGTCGTTGCCGGCGAACCCGAGCAGGAAGTCGGAGCCGCCCCCGCCGAGCAACGTGTCGTCGCCCGCCTGGGAGTTGTCGCCGTCGCCGAATATCTGGTCGGGTCCGGACCCGCCGGTGGCCACGTCATCGCCAGGCCCACCGTTGAGCACGTTGGTGCCGCCGGGATCGTTGAGCACGTCGTTCTGCTCATTGCCCCAGGCAAAGTCGTTACCCAACCCACCGTTGATGGCGTCGTTGCCGATCTGGCCGAAGATTCGGTCATCTCCACCGTCGCCATTGAGGATGTCGTTGCCGGTCAGCCCGTACAGCGTGTCGTTCTGGCTGCCACCACTCACGGTGTCGACACCCGGGCCTCCGTTCACCACATCGTCACCGGTGTCGCCCTCGATGGTGTCGTTGCCGTCGAGGCCGATGATGAAGTCGTTGCCGGCTCCGCCCGCGATGTCGTCGGTTCCACCCTGGCCGAAGATGCTGTCGTTGTTGTCGTCACCGCGGAGGATGTCGTTGCCGGGTCCACCGTTGATGATGTCGCTGCCCAACCCACCGAAGATGGTGTCGGACTCGCCGAAGCCCAGCAGGGTGTCGCCACCGCTGCCACCATCGATGTAGTCGTTGCCGCCCTGACCGAAGGCCGTGTCGGCGCCGTCACCGGCAAAGATGTCGTCGCCATCGGAGCCACCGTTGAGGATGTCGTTGCCGACCGCTCCCAGCAGTTGGTCGAAGCCGGCACCACCGAGGATGACGTCGTTGCCGACCCACCCGTCGAGGATGTCGTCGCCGTCCTGGCCTTCGAGGGTGTCGCCGACGTCGTTCAGGTCGCCGAAGCCGGCGTTGCCGAGCATGAAGTCGTTGCCGGTGCCGCCCAGCAGATGGTCGGCTTGGGGACCACCGAACATCGAGTCGGCCCCTGTTCCACCGTCGAGGTGGTCGACTCCCGTCTCGCCGTCGATGGTGTCGTTGCCCGAACCACCATCGAGGGTGTCGTTGCCGGCACCACCACAGATGGTGTCGTTGCCGCCGCCACCGTCGACGGTGTCGTTGCCGTTGCCGGCCACGATGGTGTCGTTGCCGGGAGTGCCGACGATGTTGTCGTCGCCCACGGTGCCGACGATGGTGGCGGGGATTCCCCGACAAGTGGGAGGCGGCCCGTTCTCGATGTGCAGGTTGAGCTCACCGTTGGCGGCGGCGAAACCGTCGACCCGGATGCGGTAGGTCTGACCGCCGTTGACGGGCACATTCACCAGACTGCGTAGTCCGACACCGCCGTCATCGTCATGGGCCAACAGGTTGAGCGACCCCAAGGAGTTGCCTTGGAACACCGACAACACGGTGTCGAACGTGGTCACGTTGCCGCCGCCGTCGTTGGTGGAGATGGTGGCAGTGCCGGTGGTGGACGGTGTCCATGTCCACCAGATCGAGTTCTCGATCGAGCCGGGACCCGGTTCGCCCGCTTCGGCGTCGGCACAGACGTTCCAGTCGTAGTCATTGATGGGACCGTCGCCGTTGAACACCTCGGGGAAGGCAAAGTCGTTGTTGTTGACGTTCTGGGTGGCCGCGTCGAGCACGTTGATACGTTTGCGGGTCACCGCGTTTCGGGTGACGTTGACCCCGGTGGCGTTGAGGTCGGCGGCGACTGCCTCGTCGGTGGAGTTCCCGATGCACTCACGGAGCAAGGCGAAGCCGCCGGCCACGTGGGGAGCCGCCATCGACGTGCCCGAGAAGTTGCCGTGGGCGGTGGTGCTGGTGGGGAAGGCCGCGTCGATGGACACTCCTGGAGCCCACCAGTTGGTGAGTGCGTTGCTGTTGGAGAACCCGGCGGGAACGTCGGCATCATTGGTGGCCGACACCGCGTAGGAGCCCGACAGACAGCTCGGGTAGGTGACCTGGGTCTGGGACCCGTTGTTGCCCGCTGCCGCCACCGGCGCCACCTGAAGAGCGTCGAGCTGGGCGAACAGGTTCTGGGTGGCCGGGAAGCCGGCGTCGCAGACCCCGGTGGACAGTGGTCCGCCGAGGCTCATGTTGACCGCCGCGATGTTGCGGCCGCCGTTCTTGAGGGCGACCACGTGGCCCAGGGCCAGGTCGAGGTCGCTGAAGAAGTAGCGCCAGCAATAGTTCGGGAAGGAGCACGAACGGTGTCCGACCTGGACAGCCACGATGCCGGCCCCGCGGGCCACACCCTCGTGGCCGCCGGAGAAGGCTCCGCCCGCGGCGATTCCCGCCACGTGGGTGCCGTGCCAGCACTCGGCGGTGAAGGCGCCGCTGGTGTAGGCACAGTGAGCGCCGGCGTTGCCGCCGATCTGTACCGCACCGCCGTTGGGGCACCAGCTGGTGGCCGAGAAGCAGGCCTGGGCCACCACCCGCGAGCCGAAGGCGTCGTGATCAGGCCGTACACCCGAATCGAGGATGGCCACCTCGTAGGCGCCGCCCGTGCTGCCTTCGTAGTTGTTGCCCAACACGCCGGCCTGGTTGAGCAGATCCGAGTCGATCACACCGGTCGACACATCGAGAGCGGGTTCGAAGGCCTGGTCGACCTGGATGGCGGCGACATCGCTGCTGGCCAGCAGCGCTTCGAGGCCGGCCGAGTCGACGGTGGCCACTGCTGATGGAATGACTTCGTAGGCCCGGACCACAGTGGAATCGGTGCCGGCGAGCAGGCCCGCCAGGGTTGCCATGGAGGCATCGATCGCCTCCTGCTGGGAGGCCGCCTCGGCGTCGCTCAGATCGGCCAGCAGCTGGACGGCCAGGTTCATGGACACGACCACACGCAGTGTGCCCTCGGGAGTGGCCGCCGCTTCGCCGGGGTCGCCGGCCGCAGCTGCGGCAACGGCGGCGCGCAGCGCGTCGGCCGAGTCACCCGCCATGTCGCCGGGTGCGATGAGCGTGGCGCCATCGTCGGTGCCGGGTGGCGCCGGAGCGCCGGGAACATCCTCGGCGTCGGGGGAGTTCGTGCCCACCTCGCCGAGCTCCTCGGTTTTTGACTCGGGGTCGTCGTCGGCGGGGTAGTCGGCGTCGTCGGCGGGATAGCCGGCGAAGCTGTCGCCGTCCCACTCGCCATCGGACTGGGTGTCGGGCGCGGTCTTCCTCGGTATCTCTTCGTCCTCCTGGGCGCCCACGCCCGGAACGAATCCCATCAAGGCAGCCAACATCGACATGATGGCCACCAGCACCACTACCCGAAAGTGATCCCGCTTCATAACGCTCTCCCGTTCAACATTGAGTTCACGCACCCAGCATCAAACGAAGGAAGTTCGTCGTACGCGGTCACCGCCCTGAGGCAGCACCCACGAGAGCAAAATCGCCCGCTCAACGCCTCAACTCGCAACCTTGCACAAAGTGGCGATGCGGTCAACCAGCTTCGACGCTCCGCGGTGGCCGGGTCCCTCTGCGTGCCGAAATGGAGCGTTTGACCCCCAGCAACGTAGGTTCGTGACGTTCGACAACGACGGGGGAATCGATGAGGGGCACCGCAGCTCGCACGACATGTCGCCGGTTGGCGGCGACGGTGGCCGTGCTGGCCCTGGCCGGCGCGGCCTGCTCCTCAAGCGACGACGAGGGGTCCCCTTCGACGACCGACGGGCCGACCTCGTCTGCCGCCCCGACCCCACCGCCCGAGACCGACCCACCGGAGGAGACCACAACCTCCCAGGTGGCGGCCGTACCCCCGACGGTCAGCGGACCGATCACCACCGGCGACGGTCCGGTTCGTCCCCAGCCCGTCACTCCTCTCCCGGATGGCTACACCGAAGAGGAGTTCTTCTTCGGTGGCACCGCCAGCAGTTTCGCCGCGGTCGGCGAGCAGACACCCGACGGCAATTGGTCGGTGTCGGCTGACGGTGAGGCGACGTATGAGACCCGCATGCTCGTGCGGCGCCCACCTGCCGATCGCTTCAGTGGAGTGGTGCTGGTGGAGTGGCTGAACGTCACCGCCGTCGAGGCGTCGCCCGATTGGGCGTACCTGTCCGAGGAGATCGACCGTGCCGGCCACGTCTACGTCGCGGTGAGCGTGCAGCAACTCGGCGTCACCGGAGGAGCAGGACTGCTCGAGGTCGAGGTCGATCCCGAAGCGGCCGCGGAAGCGGGCAGCGAAGTGGACAGCAGCGGTCTGGTGAACGCCGACCCGGATAGGTACGGCTCGCTGGTTCATCCCGGCGACGCCTACGCCCTCGACATCTTCAGCCAGGCCGGAGCGGCCATCGCCGAATCACCCGACGTCGTTCTCGGTGGTCTGGTGCCGATCTCGCTCATCGGCGTGGGCGAGTCGCAGTCGGCCTTCTTCTTGACCACGTACATCAATGCCGTCCACCCGGTGGCGAGTCAGTACGACGGCTTCATGGTGCACAGTCGCGGCGGCACGGCGGCACCCCTCGACGGAAACCTGAGCGGTGGCGACGATGTCGATGCCGACCAGGAGGTCTCCGAGGGTGTGACCATTCGCACCGATCTCCAGGAGCCGGTGTTCATGCTCCAGGCCGAGACCGACCTCACCCTCCTGGGCTTCGCCAGCGCCCGTCAGCCCGATACCGACACGGTCCGGACATGGGAGGTGGCCGGTACCGCGCACGCCGATGCCCACGTGATCGGTGCCGCCACCGGAGGTGGCCGCGACGCCAGCCTCGGGTCGTTGTTGGGTTGTGACACACCGATCAACACTGGTCCGCACCACGAGGTGTACCAGGCGGCGCTGGCTCACCTGGTCGAGTGGGTGCACGACGGGACCACCCCGCCCGAGGGTCCGGTGCTCGAGCTCACTGGTGATGATCCGGTGGCCATCGCCCGCGACGATCTGGGGATGGCCCTCGGCGGTATTCGTACCCCTCTGGTCGACGTGCCGGTGGCCATCGTGAGTGGTGATCCGCCCGATGAGACCGACCTCGACGAGCTCGACACCTGTTCGCTCTTCGGCACAACCGAGGCACTCGACCAGGCGACCCTGGTCGAGCTGCACGGGTCCGCCGATGCGTACGTGGCCGCCTTTCGCGAGTCGGCCGATGCGGCGGTGGCGGCCGGGTTCTTGTTGCCGGCCGACGCCGAGCAACTGATCGCCGAAGCCGAGGACAACCGGGCACTGTTCGCGTAGGCGTTGCGGCCATGGCCGGCTCGACCGGTGGCGCCGGGGCGGCAGTGGGTATTCGCGGCTACGCGGCGGGGTCCTCTACCATCAGCCCCGGTCCGTTGACGCGAAACGAGGGGAATGGGCATCACAGTGCGGTCGTCGAGCCCGGCCACCGGTGGGCGCCAGGCGCGTTGGAGTCATCGGGGTTGAGCACCTTCGATTCGTCGTTCGACGAGCTGATCGCCGAGTCACGGTCGCATCGCCAACAGGTGGCCCGGCGGCGAACTCGTGCTGCGCTCGGCATCTCGGTGGCCGTGGCCCTGGCCTGGGTGCTGTTCGTGACGATCAACGACCATTGGGGACGAGTCGCCGACAACTGGGCCTCGGCCGCCACCATGACCTTCGGGAGCTTCGTGGCCGGCTCCACACCCCAGGGCGGGGGAGCGGTGGCCTTTCCCGTATTCACCAAGATCCTCGGCGTCGACGCATCGGTGGCCCGCAGCTTCTCCCTGTGTATCCAGGCCACCGGCATGGTGGTGGCGTCGTTGTCGATCGTCATCAACCGCCGACCGGTGGCCTGGCGAGCGGTTGGCCTGGCCATCCCGCCCGCCATCCTGGGATTCTTCGTCGGGGTGCTGGCGCTGAGCGACAGCTCGTTGCCGTTTTGGCCCAGCACGTTGCCCGGCAGCTATGTGAAGGTCTTCTTCACCTTGCTGATCGCCTCGATGGCTCTGATGGTGTATCTCGGGTACCGGGTCCAGATCATCGAGCGGATCGAGACGGTTCCCATCGCCGGAATGCGGGTGAGTGTGCTCATCGTGGTGGCCGCATTCATCGGTGGGGTGGCGTCGGCCATCGTGGGTTCGGGCGCCGATGTGATGCTGTATCTCGCCATTGTCGTGGTCATCGGGGTGAGCCCGCGCGTGAGTGTGCCGTCGAGTGTCATCGTGATGGCCACGGTGTCGGTGGTGGGTTTGTTCACCTTCGGCGTGGTCGACGGGCAACTCGACGTGGCCCTCGACCCGTCCGGAGACGTGGTGGCCGTGGGGGGAGAACCGGTGACGGCCACCGATGACGACGGCATCGCCTACGGCGAGGGTGAACCTCTCGAACCGATTCGCTACGACCTCTTCGGTTTCTGGCTGGCCGCCATTCCGGTGGCCGTGTTCGGAGCCCCACTCGGAGCCTGGGCCAGTTCCAAGGTGACCGACCGGCAACTGGTGCGATTCGTGGTGGCTCTGGCCCTGGCCGAGGTGATCGGCACGGTGTTCTTCCTCGAGGGACTCCTCTTCGACCCCGATGCCGCCCTCATAACCTTTGCGGTGGTCGGGGGCCTGGTGATGGTGACGAGCCTCGTGTTGTTGAAGCGGTACCGCCGTCAGATCCTCGGACTGCCGCCCGTCGACATCGAGCAATCGTTCACCCGGGATCGCCTCGACACGGGGCCGGGATTCCGTGAACAACTTCTCGACGAGGACCAGGACGGTCCGTGACCTGGATCGGCGACTACGAGGTGTTGAACCAGCTCGGCCAGGGCAACCACGGCGAGTTCTACCGTGCTCGCCCACCCGCCCGCCTGGGCCTGGGGGAAGCGTCGGTGGTGATCAAGATGCTCGAGTCCTCGGCCACCGAAGCCGACTTCGCCCGGGTGGCCAATGAGCTGCGGGTCTTCAGTTCGGTCGACTCGCCCCACCTGGTGGAGTTGTACGACGCCGGCCATCAGGACGGGCGTCTGTTCTACGCCATGCGCTACTACCCGGATGGTTCGTTGGCTCCGCAGTACGGTCATCCGGCTCCGGTGGCCATCCAGGCCATCGCCGATGCGGCCCTCGGCGCCCACGCGCTGCACGAGGTCGGCGTCGTCCATCGCGACATCAAACCCATGAACGTGATGGTCTCGGACGGTCGGGGTTCTCTCGGCGACCTCGGTCTGGCCCAGATCCTGTCGCCCGGCATGACCACCACCGGTACCGGCCCGATCGGGTCGGTCGAGTACATGGAGCCCGAGGTCGTGTACGGCGAACGAGCAGCCCGCACATCCGACGTCTGGTCGCTGGCCATGGCCCTGCACCGATGCCTCGCCGACGAAGGCTGCTACGGCGAGATTCCCCGAACCTCTGCGCTGGCCGCGTTCCGCCATGTGCTGCACCGTCCGCCGACGATCAGCGAGTCGATCGATGGTCCCATGCGTGCGGTGATCGAACAATCGCTGGCGCCCCGACGGGCGGACCGGTTCCAGACGGCGGCCGACTTCTCGGCGGCTCTCACTCGGGCCGGGGGGCTGAACTGATGGCTGATCCCCGAACCAAGGTCGCGGTGGTGGCCGGAGACGGAGCCGTGATTCGCCGTGACTCGATCGTGGTGGTGCTCGGAGCGCCGGTACTGCCGGCCCTCGTCGACCAGATCGACAACATCCTCGATTCCACCGACGGGGCCGGTCGAGTGCGGGCCGTGGCCCGTTTGCTTCTCGACGACCACGTCGAGGCGGGCGGCGCGGTTCTCGCCGTTGGCGAGGTGGCCGACGTGTTCGCAGTGGGCCCGTTCGATCTCGTCGTCGCCGACGGGCGGGTGCGGGCGGCACAGCACATCCTCGGTTTGTCCGAGCAGGTCGATCTGGCCGACCTGGTGGCGTTGATCCCGGCCGGAACCGACGTGCCCACGGTTCCGGGTTGGGCCGATCTGGCCCAGGGAGCCACGGTCGGGGTGGGGGTGGTGTTCGGAGATCGCCCGCCTATCAGCGAACCGGAACAGTCAGACGAAGACGGAACACAGCCGACCGGGCAGGTCCCTGCCTCGGGCCGATTCGAATTGGTGTCGCTGACGGCGGACATCGACCTCTCCGACCGCGAACCACTTCCCGTCGAGCCCGACACGGTCACCGATCTCGATTTCGATCTCCCGCCGTACATGCGGCCGGTGACGGTCACAGGTGTGCTCTCGTCGCGAGGATTTCTCAACCACCCTGACGCCGTCATCTGCAGCCGCAGCGGCGTGGAGCTCGACGATCGAGCTCGAGGGGCGCTGGTTGAAGGCCCCCGTCCACCGCTCGGTGTCCTGAGCTTCGACGACGGCGCCACCTGTTCGGTGCAGTGGAACCTGGTCATCGGCCGAGATCCCCGAGGCGACGACCGGGTGACGGCCGGTTCGGCGGCGCCTTATCCGATCACCGACACCGAGTTGAGGATCTCTCGCCGACACCTGTTGGTCGATCTGGTCGATTGGGCCGTGTTCATCGAGGACCTCGACACCGCCAACGGCACATTCGTGCGCGAGGGGAGTGGTGCCCCGCGCCGGTTGGAGCCGGGGGAGCGGTACCAGCTCCGAACCGGGTGCACGGTTCTGCTCGGTGACCGGTCCTTCGTGTACGACGAACACCACGTTCAGTGACAGGAGCCTTCCGGATGCAACACGAACCGCCTGAGGAACCCGACCTCTACGAGCTTGCCGTCGACCGGTTGCGCGAGGCGGCGCTGGTGGCCGATCTGCACAGCGAAGTGGTTGATCACCTCGCCCACCCGCAGGCGTCGCTGGAGGTGTCGGTGCCACTGCGGCTCGACGACGGCAGCCTGCAGGTCTTCAGGGGGTACCGGGTGCGTCACAGCAACCTCCGGGGTCCCACCAAGGGCGGAATTCGCTATCACCCCTTGGTCACCGCTTCTGAGGTCAAGGCGCTGGCGTTGTGGATGACACTCAAGTGTGCGGTCGTGGGTATTCCCTACGGTGGCGGCAAGGGTGGCATCGCGGTCGACCCCAAATTGCTCTCTCGTCTCGAACTCGAACGATTGAGTCGAGCGTTCGTATCTCGTATCGCCGACCACATCGGGCCCGAGACCGACATTCCTGCGCCCGACGTCTACACCAACGCCATGGTGATGGGCTGGATGGCCGACGAGTACGCCAAGATCATCCGCCGCTACGAGCCGGCAGCCTTCACCGGGAAACCGATCGCGCTGGGGGGCAGCCTCGGTCGCGACGACGCCACCGGTCGGGGTGCCTATCTCTGCATCAAGGTGCTCGAGGAACGGCACAGCTGGAATCCGGCGGACGTCAAGGTTGCGGTGCTCGGCTTCGGCAACGGTGGCCAGCATGTGGCCCGCCTGCTTCACGCAGACGGCTACCGGGTGGTGGCGGCCAGCGACTCACGGGGCGGCATCTACCGGCCCGAGGGTTTCGATGTGCCCAGTCTGATCACCACCAAGAACGAGACTCGCGAGCTGCGGCCGGTGTACTACGAGGGATCGGTCGGTGAGACGGTCGACGCCGAGACGGTCACGAACGACGACATCATCGGGCTCGACGACATCGACATCCTCGTTCCCGCCGCCCTCGAGAATCAGATCACCGAGGCCAACGCCGCCAGCGTGTCGGCACACACCGTGGTCGAGGTGGCCAACGGTCCCACCACACCGGCGGCCGACCGGATCCTCGACAACGCCGGCGTACGAGTGGTGCCCGACATCCTGGCCAACGCCGGTGGGGTGACGGTGAGCTACTTCGAGTGGGTGCAGAACCGAACCGGCTACGAATGGCCGGTCGACCAGGTGCACGAACGATTGGCGGAGATCATGGTCCGCGAAGCGGCGTCGGTGTTCGACCTGGCCGAGGCCGAGGGCCTCAGCTACCGAACGGCGGCCTACGTGGTGGCGCTGCGGCGCCTGGAGGAAGCAGTCGAGGCCAAAGGCACCAGCGATTACTACGCCGGCTCCTGAGCTGCGGGCTCAGCTGTCGAACACGGCGCGGGTGATCCAGTCGGCGCTCATGGCCGGCTTGTCGGACCCTTCCAACTCGATGGTCATCGATCGGGTGGTATCGACGTTGCTCCCCTTGAGCACCGACCCGCCGATCACACTGCGCAGCCGAACCCGACCCCCCGACGGCACCGGGGTGAGGAACCGGACCTTGTCGAAGCCGTAGTTGATGCCCATGAGGATGCCCGCCGGCACGGTGTCGTCACGTTCGATGGTGGCATCGAGGTGCACCAGCAGCGACAACGTGAGCAGGCCGTGGGCGATGGTGCCCCCGAAGGGGGTGGCCTTGGCGGCATCGGCGTCGATGTGGATGAACTGATGATCGAGGGTGGCGTCGGCGAAGTCGTTGATGCGTTCCTGGGTGACCTCGAACCATTCGCTGACCCCTTCTTCGGTGCCGGCTTTGGCCTGTTGGGCGTCGTGATAGGTGGCCGCGTTGCTCATGAGTGCTCCTCGTCGAAATCTCGCCGGTCACCCTAGAGGCTGCAGCGGCTGCCCGTACCGGTCAGAGCAGATGTCGGACGTGGGCGGTCTCGTTCATGCTGGCCACGCTGCGGACGCCCGTGGACGACGCTTTCACCCGCATGATGCCGCAGTAGTCGGGGGTGAGTTGGTAGGGGTCGTCGTGGCCCAGCAGCGAGCGCAGGTACACACCCATCACCATGCCGTGGCAGAAGACCGCAACCCGCTGGCCCCGGTTGGAGTCGATGAGGTACTCGAAGGAATCGACGACCGTCTTCTGGAACACCTCGACACCACCATGAGGTTCGAACAGTGCCATCGGATCCTCGACGAAGACCCGATAGGCCTCATCGTCGGGGGTGAGCTCTTCGGCCGGAACGTAGCTGGCGCTGTAGTGATCGGCTTCTTTGAGACCGACCAGCAACTCGACGTCGAGGGTCAGCCGGTCGGCAGTCGGTCGGGCGGTTTCGTGGGCCCGACGCATGGGGCTGGCCACCACGTGATCGATCTGCTCGTCGGCCAGGAAGGTGCTGGTGGCGTGAGCCTGTTCCCACCCCAGGTCGGACAACATGGGATCGGCGGATCCTTCGCCTTCGGCCCGTTCGTCGCGTTCGGGCCTTCCGTGTCGAATGATGATCAGGTCCATGTACTCGAGTGCCTCGCGTCGAACGGTTGGGCAGATGTTGGTGGATCGGCAGCCAGCTGTCGCATCTCGGCTGCTAGCGGGCGGCCAGCAGCCGTCGGGCGATCACCTTCAGGCACAACGTCTCGTCGGCCCCCTCGAAGATGGAGAGCACCCGGGCGTCGACGTAGTAGCGGCTCACGGCGTACTCCTCGGCGTACCCCATGCCGCCGTGGATCTGCAACGCTTCTCGGGTGACCCATTCCGCGGCCCGGCACACATAGGCCTTCACCATCGACGCCTCGAGCATGCCTTCGCCGTCGGCCATGAGCTCGGCCACGCGGTACATGAACTGCCGTGATGCCTGGATCATCACCGCCATCCGCCCCAGCTTGGCCTGCGTGAGCTGATACTCGGCGATGGGGCGCTCGAAGACGACTCGTTCGGCCGCGTAGTCGCGGGCCGCTTCGTAGGCCGCCTGCATGACACCCACGGCTCGGGCTGCGGTCTGGAGCCGACCGTTCTCGAACCCTTCCATCTGGAAGTAGAAACCTCGACCGCGGCCTTCGTCGCCCCCGATCTGGCAATCGGCCGGGACGATCCAGTCGTCGAAGGCGATTTCGTAGCTGTGCATACCCCGATAACCGATGGTGTCGATCGGGCGGGCTTCCATGCGACCACCATGGTCCTGGGTGAGCACGAATCCGTGACCATCGCCTCGGTCCTTGGGCACGACGAAACCGCTCAGCCCCTTGTGATCGGTTGTTCCCGGTTCGGTGCGGGCGAGCAGCAGCAACACATCGGCCCGCGCCGCGAACGTGCACCATGTCTTGGTGCCGCTGATGTGCCAGCCGTCGTCGGCGAGGGTGGCGCCCACCCGCACGCCGGCGACGTCTGACCCGTAGTCGGGTTCGGTGACCGCCACTGCGGCCATCACCTCGCCGCTGGCCAGCAGCGGTAGCCATTGCTGCTTCTGCTCCTCGGTGCCGCCCCGCACGAGGGCCCGAGTGAGAATCTCGGGGCGGGTCATGAGCGAGCCACCGATGCCGAGTGAGGCCCGGCTGAGCTCCTCGGTGGCCACCACCATGCCCAGGTAGTCGTTGCTGCCACCGTCGGCGAAGCCGCCGTAGCTCTCGGGTATCGACAAGCCGAATGCACCGAGCTCGGCCAAGCCGGTGATGATCTCCTCGGGGACGTCGCCGTTGGTGCGGTGTACGTGTTCGGCCTGCGGCGCGATCTTCTCGTCGGCGAAGCGGCGAAAGGTTTCGGCCACGAGCGCGAAGTCGTCGTCGAGGTGGGTCGGGCCAGGGTCGTTGGCGAACCGACCGAGTGCGTCGGCACCGCGATGCCGGCCGACGAAGTCTCGTGTGGTGGCCAGGGCATCCTCCCTGACACCCCACTCGGACTCGGCACCGAAGGTGCGGGTGGCCAGGTCGTGGACGACATCGGCCACATAGGCGCAGGCCAGCGCACCTTCGTGGTCGCCGTGTGTGCCGTACTGAAGGACACTGCGGCACGCTTCGACGGCCGAAGCCGCATGGGACACGTCGTAGGCGAGGATCTGTTGTTCGTCGAGATCTCGGTCGGCCAATGCGTCGACGCCGGCGGCCACCACCTCAGCGGCCAGGTCGACGATGTCGTGGGCCAGGTCCAGGTCGTTCATGAGCGGCAACGGTAGGGCAGCGGCCGCGGCTGCGAGGTACCCGGCGGGGCCGACCGCTCATGTCGACCGGGGCGCCGCCGAAGGGACCACGATGGCCAACCATCCGTCGACCGACGACTTCGAGGCGCGTTTCGGTGAGGCCGTGCAGGCCATGGACCAACGACGCGCCGAGGAACGGGCCCGACGCGGTCTCTGGCTGAGCCACCATCACCCCGAGCAATTCGATCGGTGTGTACGAATCGGGCGCCATCACGTGTGCCGGCGCTGCCTCACGCTCTACGGGGTGTCGCTCGTTGTGGTGATCTTCAGCCTGGCCGGATTGCCGCCCTGGCCGGCCCGGCTGGACACCATCTTCATCTGGGGCCTGTCGGTGGTGGGCACCATGGAGTTCGTGGCCGAGCAGCTCGGTTGGGTTCGTTACCGAGCCTGGCGTCAGGTCGCCGCCACCACATTGGTGGCCCTGGCCTTCGGACGGGCGTTGGCGTACGAGCTCGAAGACCGTTGGGACTGGTACTTCTGGGGCCCGATCCTGGTCTTCGGAACGATCTGGTTCGCGGCCGCTCGCCTCGGCGCCCGACGCCGCGACGATTCAGCGGTCGACGAAACGGGTCGACAGGAACACCTATGAGCCTGTTCGCGGTGGCCAAGGCGCAGTTCGAGCGTGCCGCCGACCTGCTGGGGCTGCGTGACGACTACCGGGTCATCCTCGGCACCCCGAAGAACGAGATCATCGTCAACTTCCCCGTACGACTCGACGACGGCGAGTACACCCTGTTCCGGGGGTACCGCATCCAACACAACAACTTGCTGGGGCCGTACAAGGGCGGCATGCGCTTCAGCACCGACGTCGATCTCGACGAGGTGAAGGCGTTGGCGACGTGGATGACGTTCAAGACGGCGCTGGTCAACGTGCCCTTCGGCGGGGCCAAGGGTGGTGTCACCATCGATCAATCGGCCTACACCCCCGACGAGATGGAGCGGGTGGTTCGGCGTTTCACCCACGCCCTCGGCAACAACATCGGACCCGAACACGACATCCCGGCGCCGGACCTGGGTACCGGGCCCCAGACGATGGTGTGGATGATGGACACCTACGCCAACTCGGTGAACGGTCTCGATCGGCAGAGCGTGAAACGGGTGGTCACGGGCAAGAGTGTCGACTGCGGCGGATCGCTGGGCCGAGACAAGGCCACCGGTACCGGCGTCGCCATGTGTCTGGCCCATCATCTGGAGCGCCAGGATCGAACCACCGATGGGGTGCGGGTCGCCATCCAGGGATTCGGCAACGTCGGTGAGCACACCGCCCGCGAGCTCACTGCCATGGGTGCCAAGGTGGTGACGGTGGCCGATCACACCGGCGCTGTCATCGCCGAGCGGTCCCACATCGACCCTGAAGAGTTGTGGCGCCACACCGCGGAGTACGGCGGTGTCGCCGGGTTCCCCCACGCCGACGCCATCGATGTCGACGACTTCTTCGCCTCCGATGTCGATGTGATCGTGCCGGCAGCCATCGAGAACCAGGTCACGCTGCAACGAATCGAACGGATGAAGGCCCAGATCGTGGTGGAAGCGGCCAATGGCCCCACCACTCCCGAAGCCGAACGTCGCCTGCTCGACGGCGGGGTGGAGATCATCCCCGACCTGTTGGCCAACTCCGGCGGTGTGATCGTGTCGTACTTCGAGTGGGTGCAGAACAAGGTGAGCCAGCAGTGGCCTCTGAGTGAGGTCGACTACCGCCTGCGTGAGCAACTGTGGCAGGCCTGCGATCAGGTCGAACACACCATGGCCAACCGTGGGTGCACCCGCCGGGAGGCGGCCTACATCGTGGCGCTCGAACGGCTGGCCAACGTCTACGACCAACGGGGCATCTGGCCCTAGGACACACCCCCCGGCCTATGGTCGGCCCATGTTCTCCAACCGCGTCACCGAGATGTTGGGTGTCGAGATACCCATCGTGCAGGCACCCATGGGCTGGATC
>JBPCTQ010000027.1:0-28563 GCA_051011595.1 Acidimicrobiales bacterium | reverse complement strand
GGCCCGGATGGGGTGGTCACCGTTTCTGTCGACGGCGGGCGCTAAGAGGTGCGTCGCGACGAAGGTGCCGCCGCCGTGTGGCGGGTCGACGATGGAGAACCGGTTCCGTACCCGTCACGGTCGATGTTCTGGTTCGCGTATCTGGGGGCGTTCAGCCACGCCGAGGTCGTGACCGGCTGACGGCTGCTGCGGGTCGTCAACCCTCGATGGCCCGAAGGGTGGCCGATGCGGCCACCGCTGAGGGTTCGGCCTCGCTGAGGGTGAAACCCAGACGGGGCCGCCCGGAACGATCGGCCAACACGGTCAGCGCGGCGTGTCGCCCGCCGTCGACGGGAATGGTGCGGGTGGTGCGATGGGCCAGGCCGTTGCCCCGAGCGGCCACAACCGCCCGGGCCACGGCAGTGGCCTCGTCGGCTGCTCGGGCCTGCCCTTCCGAACGGGCGCCGACGTCTCCGGTCAGCACCGCCGTGGCCGAGATGGAGTCGCCCTCCGGTCGGGTGGTGACCTCGACGGTGCCGGTCGACTCGATCTCGCGGTGGAGCTGGTGGACCACTTGGGCCACCGCCTGACAGGTGTTCTCCACCGAGTTGCGGCGGGAGGTCTCGAGCGGTCGTTCGGTGCCGAACAGATGGACCCCGGCGGAATGAGGCCCCCGGGACGGGACGAAACACAGCGCCGCACCGTCGAGCTCCGCGTAGCGAGTGTGCTCGAGGTCGCCCGCGGCCCGGTCGAGGCCGCCGAGCAATCGGTAGGCCGTGGTCGGGTCGAGCTGGTCGAGGCACGGTCGGCGGAGAATCAACTGGGGTGGTTGCCCGATCACCTGGTGCAGGTACCCGAGATGGGTGAGCGCGAACGGCTCCAGGAAATCGAGGCCGACCTCGGCCAGGCGGGCCACCAGGTTGCGATCGACCACTCGCCCGGCGCCGGCCCCGTCGGCCGACGCCATCGGCAGCGGCTCACCAGATTTTGTGTCCCTGATGATCGCCCCGAGACCTCGGCCCAGGCCGCGACGTTCTGGTGTGGACACGTGTTCCGGAGGCCCTTCTGCGCTGCTGTTCGCTGTCGAACCGGAGAACCTCACGGTGGCGCGTGGACCGACCGTTTGCAAGGCACGAGAGGGTGAATTCTGACATAGGGGCCAGACGGCCCGGTTGCTCTGACCCCGCCCCACTTCGCCGATCGGGCGGTGTTGGGTACGGTTGCCCCATGACTGTTGTCGCTGTGGTGAACCAGAAGGGCGGTGTGGGGAAGACCACCGTGGTGCTCGGCCTGGCGGCCAGCGCCTGGGCGTCGGGTGCTCGGGTGGTGGTGGTCGATCTCGACCCCCAGGCCAATGCCACCACCGGGCTCGGAATCTTCGGGCCTTCGAGCACCGTCGACGATGCGCTCGCCGTCGACCGGCCCGGTTCGCTGGCCGGGGTGATGACGGCAGCCGAATGGCCCGAGGGTGGCCCCCAACCATTGGTGGCGCCCGGCACCCCGGCGCTGGCGGTCCGTGAGCCACAGCTGGCCAACGACCCCATCGGCGCCCAGGACCGATTGGCCGTGGCCTTGTCCGGATTCGACGCCGACCTGGTGCTCATCGACTGTCCGCCCTCACTCGGGCTGCTCACCGTCAACGCCCTGTTCGCCGCCGATCGGGCGTTGGTGGTCACCGAGCCGGGGGCGTGGGCATCCGACGGGGTCAGCCAGATCATCCGCAGCGTCGAACGAGTGGCCAGCCGTCGACCCGATCCCCTCGAGCTGGCCGGAATCGCCGTCAACAAGCTGGGCCGAACTCGCGATGCCCGCTACTGGCACGAGCAGTTGGTGACCGACCATGGCGATCTCTGCTTGCCTCCCATTCGCCAACGGGCGGCCTTGCCGGAGGCGGCAGCTCAGTCGCTGCCCATTCATGCGCTGGTGCCTCGCCCCGGGGCGGCCGACGCGGCAGCCGACTTCGATCAGCTCTACGGCATCGTGGTGTTGGGTCGCTCGGCGGCCCCGATCGACCTCGCCGCCGAAGAGTCGCCCGCTCCCGACCCGGTCGACAACGGGGTGATCATCATCGACGACCCACCAACACCGTGGTCGGCACCGGCCGTGACGTCGGTCGAGACGCAGGGTCAGTGATGGCCGGGTACGACCCCCAGCGAGATCGCCGTCGTCCCCAGGCCGCTGAGACCGGGGCCGCTCCCGTCGACGGGTTGCTGGGCAGTGCCCCGCCCGTGTCGGCGGTGCCTGCCGCACCGACACTCGATCCGCCCACAGTGACACCGCCGCCGCCCGTGCCCGACCCCGACCCGCGGTTGGTGACCGCGGCGGTGGCGGCTGGGCTGGTGTCGGTGGTGGTCGGTGGCGTGTTGATCCGCCGCTGGCGTCGGCGCCGCTGAGTCAGCCGGCCGCCGCCAGCACGGCCAGGCCAGGGGCATCGAGGCGGACGGCTCCCCGCTCGTGGCGAGAGGTGACCTCGCCGATACCGGCGGGACAGCGATCGAGGTAGGGGCACCAGGCACACAACGGCCCGGTGCGGGTCTCGAAGTTGTCGTCGGCGCACGATGCCTGGAGATCGTGCCACGTGCTGGTGAGGTCACCGACCACTTCGGCCATCGACTCCTCGGTGACCTGGGCCTCGATGGTGCGCTGGCCGAGGTACAGCAGGCGGGTTCGCCGGGGAGCCTCGCCCAACATGGCGGTGACGGCTGCGGCGTAGAGCATGACCTGGGCCAGCCGGGCCTTCTGGTAACGAGGGCGGGGTGCTCGACCGGACTTGTAGTCGGCCACCACCAGACCGTCGGGTTCGATGTCGAGCCGGTCGACGATGCCCCGAAACGGCACCTCGCCCAGGGTGGCTTCGACGGTTTGTTCGGTGGCCTGCACCTCGACCGCACCGGGATCCTCGATGGTCCACAATCCCTCGATGGCGCTCCACGCTACCCACCGGAACCGGCGGGATTCGAGTTCGTCGAGGCCGAGGGCGGCGAAGTCGGTGTCGGCCGCCATGTCGGGCCACTCGTCGCGGGCGATCGTCTTGGCTCGTTCGGGGGTGCGCTCGGCACCGGGCAACGCGAGCAGAAGCTCGAGGACCCGGTGGGCGAAGGTGCCGGCCAAGGCGGCGACACCGGGCGGGTCGGGCAGTCGGTCGAGGTACCGGAAGCGCCAGCGTTGGGGGCACTGTTCGAAGGCGCTGGCCGACGACGGCGACAGATGGCGCACGCCACTTTCGGCCCGATCGCCGGGGTCGGCGATGAGGTCGAGGGGCTCCTCGGCACCGGTGGTGACGTCATCCATGGGTCATTTCTACCTGAATGCTCGGACAAAGAACAGCCGTGTGATTTGTGGGGCGCGGTACCGTGAGGTCCATTGCCGCTGCGGCCACGGAGGACCGTCGATGACAAGCACACGTTCGCGCTGGCTCCTGGCCCCACTGGCGACGGTCCTTCTGGCGGCTGCCTGCAGCCAACCGATCGAGATCGTCGGCGAGGGCGACGTGGTGTCCGCCACCGGTGAGCACGACTGCTCGTACGAAGAACACCAGGCGGGAGCCGCGAGCTGCACGGAGAACGTGATCGTCGGCGCCTACGACGAGACCTACACCGGCGAAGCCCGACCGGGATGGCATTTCCACCGGTGGGTGAACTACTGCACCACCGCGGCCGACAACACCTGCAGCTTCAGCGTCGGAGCCGACGTGATCGAAGCAGCAGCCGGGGGAACGGTGCCGCCGCTGATCGCGGTCTTCCGTCCCGACGTCATCACCGGGTTCGACTCGTTGTTCATCGGCCACAGCTTCTTCCGCCCCTTCGCCCAGGGCATGAGCTTCCACGCTCCCAACGCCGGGTTCAGCGACCACACCCAGGACGACGTCTTCGCCGGCGGCGCCAACGGTGCGCCGGAGGCGCTCTGGAACAATGCAGCGAAGCGAGCCGAGATCCAGGGACTTCTCGATGCCGGCGACGTCGACCTTTTTGGGATGACCTACTTCCCGACCTATCCGTCGCTCACCGGCTACGTGAACTGGTTCGACTACGCACTGGCGCAGAACCCCGACACCCGCTTCTTCATCGCCATGCCCTGGATCCCGGACCCGGGCAGCTACACCGCCGCCCAGTACGACGCCATCTGGGAGAGCGCCCACCCGGCGATCGCGCACAGCCTCGTCGATGACCTGCGAGATCTGTACCCGGGTGTCGACATCTACGGCATCCCCTACGGCCAGGCCGCCGTGGAGCTCTACAACCTCTACGACGCAGGGCAGCTCCCCGACGTCGACTCGCTGGTCAGCGGCACGGGCGACGCCATCTTCAGCGATGCGTTCGGCCACGCCGACGACATCCTGGTGGAACTGGGCCGCCTCGTCTGGCTGCGGGCCATCTACGACGTGCCGCTGTCGAGTTACCCCTACGACCCGGGCTACACGACTGATCTCAAGGCCATCGCCGACGCGATCATGGACGAACACGACGAGCACTACGACGCGCCCTAGATCAGATATCGAGACTGTCGCGGTCCATGAGTGCGGAGTTCTTCACCAGGTAGTCACGGCGTACAGCCACGTCGTTGCCCATGAGGACCTCGAACATCCGAGCCGCTTCCTTGGCGTCGGCACCGTCGGCCATGGTTAGCCGGCGCAGGATGCGGGTCTCGGGGTTGAGCGTGCACTCGGCCAACTCGTCGACGTTCATCTCGCCCAGGCCCTTGAACCGCTGCCACTTGATGTTCTCGACCTTGCGGTTGCCCTTGGCGAGCTTCTTGGTGAGTGCGTCGCGCTCCTCGTCGGAGAACGCTCGGTAGGTCTCACCACCGATCTTGGTGGTGAACAACGGTGGCTGGGCGGCGTACACCATGCCCGCTTCGAGCAGCGGGGTCATGTATTTGTAGATCAGAGTCAACAACAGGCATCGAATGTGGCTGCCGTCGACATCGGCGTCGCACAAGATGATGATGCGCCCGTACCGGCTGTCGGCCAGGTTGAACTCCTTACCCGAACCGGCGCCGACGGCGGTGAACAGCGCCTGGGCCTCGGCGTTGTCGAGCACCTGTTTGAGGCTGGCCTTCCCGGCGTTCACCACCTTGCCCCGCAGCGGCAGGATGGCCATGTTCTCGCTGTTGCGGCCGGCCTTGGCCGGACCGGCAGCCGAATCACCCTCCACGATGATGAGCTCGCTCTCGGGGCCGTGGCGTCGGCAGTCGGCCAGCTTGTCGGGCATCCCGGTGGATCCCAGCGCCGCCGCTTTCCGTTTGTTGTCGAGTTGTTGTTTGGTGGTGACCCGGTTGACGACGGCGGCGGCCACCTTGTCGCGCACCCGGTTGACGTGGGTCTTCTTGCCTTCGCCTTCGAACCAGGCGGTGATCTGCTCCTTGACGATGCCGTACACGATCGACTGGACGGCCGGTGTGCCCAACTCCTGTTTGGTCTGACCGCGGAACTGTGGTTCGGGGAAGGTGACCTTGATGGCCGCCACCAGGCCCTCCTGCACATCTTCTCTGGTGGCCTTGTGTTTGTTCTCCTTGGCCAACTTGGCCAACTTGCGGACGTCCTTCAACAAGATGTCGTTCACGGCGCGGGTGAGCGCCGAATCGAAGCCGGTGAGATGGGTGCCGCCCTCGGAGGTGGGGATGGTGTTCACGAAGGACTGCACCTTCGTGTCGAAGGCATCGGTCCACCGCAGGGCGACGTCGACGGTGCACTCCCGTTCGACCATCTGCATCTTGGCGTCGACGGGCACCTTCTCCTCGAAGGTCTCGATGCCGTTGATGGCCACCACGCCGGTGAGCGGTTCGCCGGTGGACAGGTGGTCGACCAGGTCGGCGATACCACCACGAGAGACGAACTCTTCTGGGTCGTTCTTGTAGCCGGTTCGTTTGTCGACCAGCTTGATCTTGAGCCCCGGCACCAAGAAGCAGGCCCGCAGGGCCCGCACCCGCACCTCGTCCCAGTCGATGGCCGCCTCCGGGTCGAACACGTCGGTGTCGGGCCAGAACCGGATGCGGGTGCCGGTTTTGGTCTTGGAGATCCGTTTCACCCGGTCGAGGGTGTGGCCCGCCTTGAACGACGAACCGTTGAGTTGCCCGGCCACCCGATCGAGGAAACACAACCGATGGGTGGCCCCGTCGCGGTCGACCTCGGCCACCAGCTTGTGGGACAGGGCGTTGACGACCGAAGCCCCCACACCGTGCAGGCCACCCGATGCGCCGTAGGCGCCACCCCCGAACTTCCCGCCGGCGTGTAGTTCGGTGAGGATCACCTCGAGCGCCGACACCTTGCGTTTGGGGTGTTTGTCGATGGGAATGCCACGGCCGTTGTCGGCCACCTCGACGGAACCGTCGCGATGGAAGGTGACCTCGACGCGAGTGGCCCATCCCGCCGATGCTTCGTCGACCGCGTTGTCGATGAGCTCCCACACCAGGTGCATGAGCCCGGCCGATCCGGTTCCGCCGATGTACATCCCCGGGCGTTTGCGGACCGCTTCGAGCCCTTCGAGGGTCTGGATGGCGTCGGCGTCGTACCCGTTGCCGCTGGCCTTGGTTTTCGTGGCTTTGGATTTGGTGGACTTCGATGTCGTCTGGGCCATCGTGGTCACCACCGGCTCGGGCCCAGCCCGAGGACGGGACGATCGGTCTGGGTGGCGCGCAGATCACGACGGGTGGGCTCGAGCGGGAAATCGACGGGGTTGGGGTCGGCCTTGCGGGGGTCGTCGTCGGCGCCCATCACACACAACAGCCCGTGTGACTCACCGATGTGCACCACCGTGACCAGGTCGTTGTCGTCGAGTTTGGAGAGGCGCACGCCGATGCCACCCCGACCCTTGGTGTCGAGCTCGGCCAGCGGGGTGGACTTGGCCAGGCCGGCGGCCGTGGCGATGATGACCTGTCCGTCGCCGATGGCGACGTCGGCGCCCACTACCGCGGCGTCGCCGCGGAGTTTCATGCCGGCCACTCCTCCCGCACCGCGTCCCTGCGTGCTGATGCCATCGGCCGGGGTGCGAAGGGCCTGTCCGTCGCTGGCCACCATGACGACGTCGGTGCCGGTCGGGGCCGAGAACGCCGCCACCACCTTGTCGTTGCCCTTGAGCCCGATGACGGTTCGTCCACTCTTGGTGGCGGCTACCTCTGCCGGGTCGAGCTGCTTGACCACACCCTGGGCAGTGACCACAACGAGGGGTTCTTCGGCGGGTGTGTACAGGGTGAGGATGTCCTCACCTCTGGTGGTGCCGAACACCTGGGCGGCGGCCGACCCCCGGGTTCGGCTCTCGGCTTCGCCCAGCTCGAAGGCATGGGCCGACAAGGCTCTTCCGTCGGTGGTGATGGCGAACACCGGTGACCGGGTGGAGCCCAGGGTGGTGGCCACCACGATGTCGTGGCGGCCGACCTTGGCCCGCTTGGCGCCCTCAACGGGGGCTCGTCCCGCCTGACCGGTGAGCGACAGGGTGATCAGGCAGGGTTCGTCGTCGACGGTGACGTCGACCACGTCGGTTGCTTCGAACACCGGGATGTCGTCGGCCGCCACGATCTCGGTTCGGCGCTCCACGCCGTAGGCATCGACCACCTCGGCCAGCTCGTGCAGCACCAGCGTGCGGCGACGTTTCTCGGACTTGAGCAGGGCTTCGAGGTCGGCCACCGTGGCCTCGAGTTCGTCGCGTTCGTCGATGAGCTTCTGCTTCTCGAGGGCGGTGAGGCGGCGCAGCGGCATGTCGAGGATGTGGGTGGCCTGGATGTCGGACAGGTCGAGGGCCAGCATCAACCGTTCCTTGGCTTCGGCGCTGTCGGCCGAGCGGCGAATGATGGTGACGACATCGTCGATGTTGTCGAGGGCGATCAATAGGCCGGCGACGATATGGAGCCGATCGAGGGCTCGCTGGAGTCGGTATCGGCTCCGCCTCACGATCACGTCGAGACGATGATCGATGTAGTGCTGGCACAGGTCGTACAGGCCCACCGTGGTGGGGATGCCGTCGACCAACACCACGTTGTTCACGCCGAAGGTCTCCTCCAGTGGAGTGAGGCGGTAGAGCTCGGCCAGGACGGCTTGGGGGTTGACCCCGGGTTTGCACCCGACCTCGATACGCAACCCGTGTTTGTGGTCGGACAGGTTGACGATGTTGGCCGGGTCGATGCCGGCGATGCGATCGTCGCGCACCATGTCCTTGATCTTGGCCACCACTCGTTCGGGCCCCACCTGGTACGGAAGCTCGGTGATCACGATGCTCTGTCGGGTGCGGCTGACCTGTTCGATCTCGGCTCGAGCCCGGATGCGCAACGGGCCCTTACCGGTGGCGTAGATCTCGCGGAGGTCGTCGTCGATGACGATGCCGCCCGAGCAGAAGTCGGGTCCGGGTACCGCGGCCATCAGCTCGTCGATGGTGGGTTTGGGGCGCCGTTTGGTCATCACCAGCTCGATGGCGGCGTGGATCTCGGCCAGGTTGTGCGACGCCATGTTGGTGGCCATACCCACCGCGATCCCCGTGGTGCCGTTCACCAACAGGTTCGGGATCAGCCCGGGCAGGTACAGGGGCTCGGTGCCCTCGCCGTCGTAGGTGGGTCCGAACTCGACAGTGTCCTCGTCGATCTCGCGCACCATGTCGAGGGCGGCGTCGGTCAGGCGGCACTCGGTGTACCGAGCCGCCGCCGGGGGATCGTCGAGTGACCCGAAGTTGCCTTGGGGATCAACGAAGGTGACCATACGGCTGAAGTCCTGCCCCATACGCACCAAGGTCTCGTAGATGGCGGCGTCACCGTGGGGGTGATAACGACCCATCGTGTCGCCCACCACCCGGGCACTCTTGCGGTGCTGCTGGTCGGGGCGCAGGCCCATCTGCAGCATCGAGTACAGGATTCGGCGCTGCACGGGTTTGAGGCCGTCGCGTACGTCGGGGATGGCGCGAGCGGTGATGACCGACAGGGAGTAGGCCAGGAAGCTCTCGCTCATCTCCTCGCCCACGGGGACCTCGACGACGTCGCGGGCGAACGGGGGGATCAGCTGTTGTTGATCGCTCATGGTGGTGCAGTCTCAGGGGGTTGGCGAACGTGTGTTCGAGGCTATCGGGCCCGGGGCCGGCCCGGTCGGGACCGTACTGGCTGCGGGTGGCCGGCCCGCGCAATTGGCGGGGCTTTTTGGTTGGCTCGGGCCTGCCGGCGACGTTCGGTATCGGCTAGACAGCCGGCCATGAACGACGATCTCGATGCGGTGTTCATCTACGGCACGTTGTTGCCCGGCCAGCAACGCTGGCCGATCCTACGACCGTTCGTTGTCGAGCAGCGGTCGGCATCGGTGCCGGGTGCGCTGTACGACACGGGCTACGGCTACCCGGCTGCGGTGTTCAGCGAGCCCGGCAGGATCGAGGGCCACCATGTCACCCTCGATCCCCGGCGGCTGAACGAGGCCTTGGCTGCGCTCGACGAGGCCGAGGCCGTCGATCACGGTCTCTACGTCCGGGTGGTGGTCGAGAGTGACCACGGGCCGGCGTGGTCCTACGAGTACCGTGGCGGTATCGACCGCGTGGTTCGCATCGGCAGCCGGTGGCGGGATCGCGCAGAAGGAGACGAATGAAACGACGCTGGTTGGTACTGGTGGTGGTGGCTCTGGTTGCCGGCGCATGTGGTGGATCAGACGGTGACGGCGAGGGCGCGGCGGCCACCGATTCGGCGGCCTCGGACGCCGCCGACACCAACTCCGATGACAACGACCCCGACGGGTCCGGTGACGGTGAGACCGATACCGATTCCGACGATGACGGGGAGACCGACACCGATTCCGACACCGATTCCGACGACGGTTCCGATGCAGGCTCGGGTGATGGTTCGGGTGATGGTGCACCTCGCGGCGGGTTGGCCGAAGCGATCTACCGGCTGATCGTCGACGACCCCACCTTCGACAGCAACACGTTCTCCGAGGAGCAGGCGGCCTGTGTGGCCAATCGGTCCGTCGACGAGGTCGGCGAGGACACCTTCGCCGGCTACGGCATCACCGCCGAAACCGTGGAACAGGACACACTCAACGACATCGAGTTCGCCGAGGACGACGCCGACACCCTGGCCGATGTCTTCGTCGAGTGCGGCGACATGATGGCGGTGATGCTCGAAGGTTTCGACGCCAGTGACGCCGAGGAGGCCTGCCTGCTCGGTGCCATCAGCGAGGATGACCTGAAGGAGTTCATGTCACTCAACTTCCAGGGTCGCGACGACGAGACCCTCGCGGTGTTCTCGGGGGCCTTCACCCAGTGTCGTGGTGTCGGCGACGACGGGTCGAACAACGGTGTCGAGGCGGGCGACGAGGACCCGTTCCAGGGCGGCGACCTCGACGACATCATGTTGGGAGTGCTGATCGACACCATGAACCTCGACGAGCAGCAGATCGGTTGCCTCGAGGACCAGATGGACGGCGGCGTGTCGTTGCAGGACCCTCAGGGTCTGGCCACCGCCTTCGCCAGTTGCGGCATCGAAGAGCCCCAATGATCGATCCCACCCGGTGGGTGCGTGGCTCGGTTCGTCGATGAGCTTCGATCTCGACGGACTCGTGGGCCGCCTCACCGCCGTCCCCGGTGTGGTGGCTGTGACCCTCGGAGGATCGCGCGCCACCGGCGAGAACGCCCCGGACGCCGACTGGGACATCGGCGTGTACTACGAACGCAGCCTCGACACCGACGCCATCCGGGCCTGGGGGTGGGCCGGGGAGGTCTTCGAACCGGGGGACTGGGCCGGCTTCATGCACGGCGGGGCCTGGCTGCACCACGATGGCCACAAGATCGACCTCATCTACCGAGAGATCAGCGAGGTCGACCGCTGGATCGATGCCGCCGCCGAGGGTGAGTGGGAGCTGTCGAGGGTGCCCGGCTACCTGGCCGGTATGCCCAGCTACACGCTGGCCGCCGAACTGGCCCTGGGTCAGACACTGTCCGGCACGGTGCCGTCGGCAGAATTCACCGATGCCCTGGCCGGGTCGGCCGAGCGGCGCTGGCGTTGGGAGGCCGAGTTCGCCCTCACCCACGCCCGATTCCACCTCGACCGCACCGACCACACCCTCACCCGGGGATTCGTGGTGTTCGCACTACTGGCCCTGGCTCACGGACGTCTGGCCGCCCACTACGAGTGGGTACGCAACGAAAAGGGTCTGCTCGAGAAAGCGGCCCTGGCTCCGGCCGGGAATCGCTTCGATCTCATCGCCGAACAACACGGCATGAAGGCGGCGGTGGCCTGGGTGGCGGAAAGCCTCGACCTGACCCGCTGACGATCTACTCGGGCAAGGGCGGGGCCGTTGGCTGCACCAGCCAGGCATCGAAGAAGGCGTCGAGGTCCTGCGTACTGACCTCCTCGGCCACCGCGATGAAGTCGGCCGTCGAGGCAGTGCCGCCCGAGAACCGGGCCACGTAGGTGCGCAGGGTGTCGAAGAACACCTCGTCGCCCACAGTGAGTCGCAGGGCGTGGAGGGTGGCGGCCCCCCGCTGGTAGACGGTGGCGCCGAACAACCCAGCCGGCCCGGGGTCGAGCGGAGGGGTCATCGCCGGGAGCTGCAACTGCCAGCTCTGCTCGTAGGTGTCTGGGTCGCCGCCCCTCCCGAACTCGTGCCACAACAGCTCGCCGTAGGTGGCGAATCCCTCGTTGAGCCAGATGTCCTCCCAGCTGGCCGGGCTGACGGCGTTGCCGAACCACTGGTGGGCCAGCTCGTGGGCGAAGATCCACTCGAAGGTGCCCTGACCGTCGACGTGGCTGGGACTGAACACGGGAATCGTCTGGGTCTCGAGCGCGAAACCGAACTCGTGATCGACGATGGCGGCGCCGTAGATCTCGAAGGGGTAAGGCCCGAACAGCTCCGAGAACGTCTCGATCATGGCGGCGGTGGATGCCAGGTCGGCCTCGGCGTCGGCCGCCCGGGCGGGCGGGTACGCGTGGCGAATGGTGATGGCGTCCGGGCCGGGTTCGGTCGTGATCAGGTAGTCGCCGATGACCACGGTCACCAGATAGCTCGCCACCGGGTCGCGGGCGGTGAAGTGCCAGGTTCGGGTGCCGTCGCCGTTGTCGACCGGGGGATCACCCACACCGAGTGCCACCACCGTCTCGTCGGCCGGGGCGGTGACGGTGATGTCGTAGTGGGCCTTGTCGAGTGGGTGGTCGTTCGACGGATACCAACTGTGGGCGCCGGTGGGTTCACTCACCACATACGATCCGGTGCTGACATCGTGCCAGCCCAGACCGATGGGGATGGCTTCGCTGGTGATCGGTTCCGGAATGCCGTTGTAGGCCACTTCGACGGTGACCGACTCGCCGGCGGGCAGCGGTGCCCCCGGCTCGACGACCAGTTCCTGGGCTTCTTGGGTGAATTCCGCCGACTGGCCGTCGACCGCGACGGCGGTGACGGTCAAGGCGTGCAGGTCGAGGTTGAAGCGGGACAGCGCCGTGGTGGGAGTCAGCTCCAGGCGGGTTCGGCCATCGAGTCGATCGTCGTCGGCGGTGACGGTGAGGTCGATGGTGTAGTGCTCAACGTCGTAGCCGCCGTTGCCCAGCTCGGGGAAGTAGGGGTCGCCGATGCCGCTCGCACCGGCCTCCCCGACGATGGTCGTGGTGGTCGAGGTCGTAGTTGGTGTGACTGGCGTGGCCGCGGTTGACGGTGGTGGTGTCGTGACCCCGGCCGTTTCGGCGGTGGTGGCGTCCGGCCCGGTGGTGGTGGCCGACTGGCGAGCGGCGTCACCGGTGGACCCACACGCGGCCGCCGCCAGGCCGGCAGCGACCACCACGGCGACCAGGCGGATTGGCATCGGTCGACCCTAGGTCGGGTCAGGCTGCCAGTGGTCGCGGCCGGGAGCGGATCACCGGCATGGGGTGTGGCGCCGAACCTGGCAGACGATGTCGTCGAGCGCATCGAGCAGGTCGGGGCGCCGGACGAACAGCTCATGCACCCGGGGGCGGTCCCACGGCCTGGCCATCTCGTCGAGGGACAGACCGGCCGCCGCCCACGCATCGCCGATGGCCCGCAGCGCGGTGTCGATGACCGGATCGGCCGACGAGACCGCCACCGCGGCCGCTCGTTCCACGTCGAACGATGTCGTGTCGACCAGGGTGGGCCGCAACGTGGTGGCCCGGAAGCGCAGGGCTTCGGTCGCCATTCGCTCGTGGTTCACTCGACCACCCCCAGGTCGGTCGCGACGTTACCGGCCGGCCTGGCGGCGGTGGTGGACTAGCCGGCCGGGCAACAGTCGGGCCGACACGGCACCGGCCGCGGGCCGGCCGGGCCCAGGGCCACCGGCTGGTCGCCGCGGCGCTGTTCGTCGAGCAGCGCCAGGACCATGGCCACGAAACGGGGGTCGGTGCCGGGTGTGGCCGCTCGGGCCATCGCCACGCCGGCTTCGTCGGCCACTCGCCGCGCCTCGGTATCGAGGTCATACACGACCTCCATGTGATCGGACGTGAATCCGATGGGGACGACGACCACCGCTCGCGACCCCTCCTCGGCCTTCTGGCGCAAGCGATCGCCGACGTCGGGTTCGAGCCAGGGCACGTGGGGGGCGCCGCTGCGGCTCTGGAAGACGAGCTCCCACGGTCGTTGGTCGCCGAGCGCCCGGCTGATCAGGTCGGCGGTGACGAGCAGCTGCGATCGGTAGTCGCACCCTTCGGCCATCGCGGTGGGAATGGAATGGGCCGTGAACAGCAGTTCGGCATCGGCGCGCGGCGAATCGGCCAGCTCGAGCAGGGCGGCGCGGGTTGCGTCCACGAACGGCTCCACGAACCCGGGATGATCGTGGTACTGGCGCAACTTCTCGATCGGCGGCGCCGTGGGGCCCACCGCGGCCCGAGCCCGGGCGATGTCGTCGAGGTACTGGCGACAACCCGACCACGAGCTGTAGGCCGACGTGACGAACGCGGCCGCTCGTTGCACGCCGTCGGCGGCCATCTGGCCGACCGTGTCCTCGAGCATCGGATCCCAGTTCCGGTTCCCCCAGTACACGGGTGTGTTGTCGTCCCGACGGGTGAGTTCGGTCTGCAACGCCTCCACCAATTGGCGACACTGGGCGTTGAGGGGGCTCACCCCACCGAACAGCTGGTAGTGCGACCCCACCTGCGCCAATCGGTGGTCGGGGATGTTGCGGCCCCGGGTGACGTTCTGCAGGAACGGCACCACATCTTCGGGCCCCTCGGGGCCGCCGAATGAGACGACCACCAGGGCATCGATCGGACGCTCGGGGCTGGTCGTCACCGCGCCGTTGTACACCGATTCGCGCGCTCAGTGGTAACCGCGTGGCCGACGTGGCCGGGGGACCGAACGATCGCTAAGGTCCGCGCGCCTTTGTTGGCACCCCCTGATCATGTTGTCCCTCCCTCGCTTCCGACGCTGGCCCGTAGTGCTCGCGGCCGTCCTGACCTCCACCCTCTTCGTGGGGGCCGGGGTGGCGCTGGCCGTCGATGGCTCAGAGCCCGGGCGAGCCGGTGTGCTGCGAGTCGATGAGGCTCGAGCCGACCGCGAGTTGTTGACCGTCGCGATCCGCGAGGCCGCGCTGGAGGTGACCGAGCTCCGCGACGAACTGGCCGAACTCGAGGCTCGCACCGCGGAGCTCAGCATCGAGCAGGCGTCGTTGGTGTCGGAGGTCGAGACCAGTGTGCGTCAGAATCGTGAACTGGTCGTGGCCGCATTCATCACCGGTGGGGTCGCCGAATACGAGCGCCTGCTCGGTTCCAACCGGGCGTCGGATTACCAGTGGCAGACCTACCTGCTCGAGACCGAGGCCGTGCAGGTGACACGAGTCAGCGATCGCCTCGAGGCCCTTCGGACCGCCACCGATACCGAAGTGCTCGACCTGGCCGAGCGGCTCGACTCCCGCAAGTCCCGCTTGGCCGTCGCCGAACAACGACTGGCCCACCACGAGGCCGAGGTGCCGGGGGCCGACCTCCAGCTCCTACTGGCCGAAGCGTGGGCCTTCTCCGATCGTTCGGTGGTCGAAGGGCGCTACGGCGAAGCGCCGTCCGAGTCGTGGGAACGATTGCGGTTCTGTGAGTCGTCGGGCAACTATCGGGCGGTCGACCCATCGGGAATCTACCGAGGCGCCTACCAGTTCGACCGCCAGACCTGGCGAACCGTCGGCGGCTCCGGAGATCCCATCAACGCCAGTCCCAGCGAACAAGACGCACGGGCTCGGGCCCTGTACGCGCTGCGGGGCAATCAGCCCTGGCCCGTCTGTGGCCACTACCTTCCCTGAGATCACTCCCGGAAGAGTCGACCCACCGCCCGCCCCACTCGACCCGGCGCACGCGGTTCCCAGTCGGCGGGCACGAGCTCGGGTGCCGCTGATCGAAGTACGGTCATGACCTCGTCGACCGAGGGGTTGACCATGGCGTGGTCACCGATGATGACGGTGGGCACCGTCTCGTTGCCGTTGGCCACCGACCGCACCGTGGCCGCATGACGGTCGTCGTCCCAGATGTTGTGCCGGACGAGTGGCAGGTCGAACTGGGTCAGTTTGGACTCGAGCCGCATGCAGAACGGGCAGCCGGGACGCCAGTAGTAGTCGATTTGGGGGGACGTGGACATTGGACTCCAACTCGATCGGTGATGCGGGGATCGGTGTTGCAGGGACCAACCCATGAGGGGCCCGCGGTGTTCCCGGCGTCGACGACTCAGGACCCGATGGGGTCGCGTAGTGGTCCGGCCGGGTCATAGGCCAGACACAATGTGGTGCGGTCGTTGTCGTCGCGCCACGACTCTCGGGTCGGGTTGAGCAAGAGGAGCTGGACCGGTGCCTCGGCGATCGGCACCCCGACGACGGACTCCAGTTGTTCGATACAGACCGTGGTGGCTTGCTCCCGGATGGCCTCGGCGTCGAAGGGTGCGTCGTCGGGAGCGAAGTCGGTGGCGTAGAACACCTCGTACTGATGTGGGGTCGCACAGTCGACGATCGGCACCAGCTCGACCTCGACGCTGCCCAGCAGTTCGCCGCCGAAACAATCCCCGACGGTGAGGTCGGCCACCGCCCGCTCGTTGGCGGCGGTATCGGTGTCGGACGAGTCGTCTCGGAGCAGGAAATAGGCCGCACCGACGGCCAGCACCACGGCCAAGAGCACGACACCGATGTTGACCGCTCGATCCGAACCACTCTTGGGTCGGTCGGTGTCGGCGGCCTCCTCGAGTTCCTCGGTCTCGTCGGTGTGCTCATCGAGCTCGGTGGTGTGGTCGACTTCGGGATCGGTCTCGGTGAGGGTGGCAGCCGCGGCGAGCGGCGCATCGTCGCGTGGCGCCGGTCCGGTCTCGACCGGGGGATTCTCGGCTTCGGGCCGGACCCAGCGCTCCGCGGTGGGGCTGTCGAGCGGTTCGCCGGGTAGTGCGGCTTCGGGAGTGGTGGCCCGGGCGCCGAGCAGGGTGTCGGCCAGGGTGGGTGCCTTGTTGGAGGACTTGGGTGTGGCAACGGGCGGCGGTTCGTCCTCGAGGTCGGGCAGCGGGATCAGCGCGTTGTCGTCGCTGGAATCGTCGGGACGCGAAGGGCCGGGGCCACGGGCCGCCGGTGTGGAATCGGTCGGCTGGCGGCTCTGTTCGCTGTTCCAGCGGACGACCGGTGCGCCGGTGGCACGGGCCGGTTGGTCTGGCACGGGTGTGCCCGGCGGGGCGGTGGCCGGTTGTTCGGGGCCGGGACCGGCGGTGGCGGCGAGCGGCGGCGTTGTTGGTGGCTGTTGGGGAGGGGTGACACCACCCGTCGGCGCGACGGCGGGTGGTGGGGTGGTAGGTGGGGTGGCCGCCGGTGGGCCCGTTGCTGGTGGGGTGGCCGCTGGAGGGGTGGCCGCTGGAGGGGTGGCCGCTGTCGGAGTGGCGGCCGGAGCCGGGCCGGCCGCCCGCTGGGGGAGGGGTGCGGTGGGGTCGCCCAACGGGGCGGGGGCCGGCGAGCCGGCCGCCGGGCTTGTTTGTTCGGGGCCGCCGGCCGTCTCGCGACGTTCGGCCACAGGAGGTTGCACGGTGCGGCGGTGGGCATCCGCCGAGGTCGCTCGCCGCACATCGGGGTGGAGGTGCGGCGGGTACCACTTGCCGTCGGAAGCCAGCCACCACCCGGGGCCGGGCGACTGGGACATGCAGTCAGGCTACAAGGCTGGGAGCTCGAGCCAATTCGATGCCGTCAGCCGACGTCGGGATCGAGGCCGAAGTGGGCCAGATCGGCGTCGAGCTCGGCCAACATCTTGTCGACTGCTGCCTGGCGGGCCGTGCGCCGCGTGCCGGCGAACCCGAACCCGGACAGGCGGTCGGACATCTCCCGCGCCACCGCCGTGGCCCGGCCCACGGGATCGGGGTCCAGCTCGTCGAGATAACCGGCTTGCACCGCGGTGGCCGGATCGTAGATGTGGGCCAGCGCAGTTGCTCGGGTGAGTTGGCGGGGATCAAGTCGCTGCTGGGCCAGGTCGAAGGCGAACTGGGGCAGGGGCAGGCCGATCGACACCTCGTTCAGCCCGAGTTTGAAGTCCCCCTCGGCACCGATGCGCCAGTCGCCTGACAACACCACCAACACACCGCCGGCCAGTGCGTGGCCGGTGCACGCCACCACCACCGGGACAGGAAAGGTGTAGATCCGTGCGCACAAACGGGCGCCGGCGGCCACCAGGTCCTGGGCCGCTTCGGGACCGGCCTGCATCACCGACAGGTCGAATCCCGCCGAGAAACGACCTTCGCGACCTGCGAGCACGATGGCGGTGGCCTCACCCACCGCCCGGTCCAGGGCGCCGTCGACGGCCTCGATCATGTCGTGAGACAGGGCGTTGGCCTTGCCGTCGTCCATGGTGATGAGGGCGATGTTGTCGCGGAGTTCGTACTGGATCAGGTCGGCCATCGCCGAGACGATAGACCGATGGCCCGCCCCGGTGACAGACGGCGATTTGCACCGAATGACCCATGCCGCACCGGCACTCGTTGCGGCATGCTGGTGAGTCCGCGAACACTTCGATCACCCTGGAGTGCAACCGCTCGCCGGTTGGTGGTGTCGCATGGGAACCCGGCCGAACCTGGCCGGGTTCCCGGCTTTTTGGCCCGCCCCGGGTTCGTCAGGTCAGCTGGTCAGGTCAGGTGGTCGGGTCGAGGCCCAGGGGCGACACGAACGCGGTGGTCCAGTCGGCGTAGCCATCGTCGTTGGGATGGAAGCGGTCGTTCGCCAGCTTGTCGGCCCAAGGCCCGCGCAACGAACGGGCGACATCGGCGACGGCCAGGCCGTGGCGAGGAGCCTCGGTGCGGATCAGATCGTTGAGGCGGCGAGCGAAGATGCTGTTGCGCCCCTGCGGCACGGTGGCGATCACCACCTGGGCGTCGGAACGGCCCAGCCGAGCCAGTAGCGACCGCATCCGGCGCGTGACCCAGAACGCGCTGTCGACGCGCATCACGTCGTTGCTCCCGACCGCGCAGGTAACCAGAGCTGGTTGGCGAGGCAGACTGTTCAGCACGAGCAGCTGGCGCTGCAACACATCGTCGATGCGTGCGCCGGTGCGGGCCAGGTTCACGATGTCGTGGGGCCGGTCCTCGTCGGCGAGCCGTTGCCGGAGCTGGCCCACGTACCCGTTGTCGATGGAGCTGGCGCCGATTCCCTGGGCCGTGGAGTCACCGAGGGCCACCCACAACGGATCCGACCCGTGCAGCGAGGTGATGCTGCGTTGGTGCCACTCGTCGCTGCGATCCTGCACCGTGTCGAGTACTTCCAGGATCCCGGGTGAGAAACGACTGCCGACGCGGGCCATCACCCCCGGGTTGTACCTCGGCGGCGGGTCGATCATCGGTGACTCGGGACGGTGATTCGGGCGACGGAAGCGAAATATGACAAATCTGATCGGAATTCTTGGCTTCGGGGGTTGGTTCTCGTTATGGTGATGCCGAAACCTGACTAAACGGATCAGGTTTACGCCCTTTTCGGACCGTCACCACCACCAATGCCTGTCTCCACCAGTCTGCCCCGCCGTCGCCGCTTCTCCCGCGCGCAGATCGATGCCCTCGACCGCGAGTTCGAGAGCGCCCACCCCCGCGAGATCATCGCGTGGGCCCACGAGAGTTTCGGCCCCGGCCTCTGCCTGGCCACCTCGTTCGCCGACACGGTGCTGGTCGATCTGGCCATGAGGATCGACCCCGACATCCCGGTGGTGTTCTCCGACACCGGCTTCCACTTCGCCGAGACCCTCGACACCATGCGTCGGGCCCAGGTTCGGTACGAGATCGACCTGGTGGTGCTGCGGGGCACCGACGACCGCACTGATGTCTGGCGTGATGGCGCCGATGCCTGCTGTGCCGCCCGCAAGGTGGCGCCGTTTCGCCACTACCTCCGCAACCACCACGAAGCGTGGCTCAGTGGTGTGCGCCGGGCCGACTCGGCCGAACGCGACCGGACCCCCGTGGTCGGCATCGACGCCGACGGCCTCATCAAGATCAACCCCATCGCCGGGTGGACCGACCAGCAGATCGACGAGTACGTGGCCGACCACGACGTGCTGGTGAACCCCCTCACGGCCCAGGGCTATCCCTCGATCGGCTGCTGGCCGTGCACTGATCCGGCCGATCCCGACGATCCCCGGGCCGGCCGGTGGTCGGGCCTGGGCAAGACCGAATGTGGGCTGCACCTGTGAGCTCGCCGTCGTTTCCTGCTCAGCTTCGCCTGGCCGGCCGCCGCTGCCTGGTGGTGGGTGCCGGCTCGGTCGCGGCTCGGAAGATCGCCGGTCTGCGACAGGCGGGCGCGGTGGTGACCGTGGTCGCCCCCGATGCAGTCGACGAGATCGTCGCCGACGACGGAGTGTCCTGGCACCAGCGTCACTACGTCCGGGGCGAGGCGGCGTCGTACACCCTGGTCATCACGGCCACCGACGATCCCGTGGTGAACCGCCAGGTTTACCGGGACGGCGAGGCGGCCGGGATATTCGTCAACTCGGCCGATGACCCCGACAACTGCTCGTTCACCCTTCCGGCCGTTGCCCGCCGCGGCCCCGTGCAGATCAGCGTGGCCACCGATGGCCGGAGCCCGGCCGTGTCGGGATGGCTTCGTCGTCGCCTCGAGTCGCGCCTCGAACCGGAGCTGGACGCACTCGTCCGACTGGCCGCCGAAGTCCGAACCGAGCTGCGCGACGCAGTGGGCACCGCCGAGGTCGGCGGGTGGGACGAAGCGCTCGACGCCGCCCTCGTGTACCTGCAAGCCGGTGACTCCGACAATGCCGCAGCCGCCCTGCGCGCCGGGGTGGGCCTGGCCGAGCTCCGGGAGGTGGCGTCGTGACGGTGCATCTGGTGGGTGCGGGACCCGGTGATCCCGACCTGTTGACCCTGCGGGCGGCCCGCCTGCTGGGCGAGGCCGATGTCGTCGTCTACGACCGGCTGGTGGGTGAAGGGGTGCTCGACCTGGTGGCCCCATGGGCCGAGTGCATCGACGTGGGCAAGGATCCCGAAGGCCGTCGCACCTCCCAGGACGCCATCAACCAGCTCCTCGTCGAGCTCGGTCGGCGCTACGACTCCGTCGTCCGGCTCAAGGGTGGCGACCCGTTCGTATTCGGCCGAGGCGGCGAAGAAGCCGAAGTGCTCACTGCGGCGGGTATCACTGTCGATGTGGTGCCGGGTCTCTCCTCGGCCCTCGCCGGCCCGGCTGCTGCGGGGCTGCCCGTCACCCACCGGGGCCGATCGAGTGGGTTCACGGTCATCACCGCCCACCAGGATCCGGCCAGCGGCGACGGACTCGACTGGGACGCGGCGGCCCGTCTGGGCACCACCCTCGTGGTGCTGATGGGAGCACGCCGCGCCGGCGCCATCGCCCGCCGCCTGCTGAGCGCCGGCATGGCTGCCACCACACCGGTGGCGGTGGTCACCAACGCCACTCGACCAGAACAAACCGAGGAGTACACCGACCTGGTCGGGCTGGTCGATCTCCCCGTGCGCTCGCCGTCGGTGCTGGTGATCGGTGCGGTGGCTGCCACCCCCGTGCTGGCGCCCACCGTGGCCGTGGATGCACTCGCCGATCTCTCGTTCGCCCCTGCCCCTTAGGAGCAATCCCATGACCATCATCGAACCGCAGGTCACCCCACCCCAGGTGGGCCCCATCGACCCGGACATGGAGGCCGACATCTCGAAGTTCGAGACGATGACCGCCGGTTACCAGGCCGGCACCGTCGGAGAGGACGTCTTCCGGGTCTTCCGTCTGAACAACGGGATCTATGGGCAACGCCAGGGCGGCACGAACCACATGTTCCGGGTGAAGATCCCCTACGGGTCGATGACCCCGGATCAGCTGGAGATGCTGGGGTTCGTGGTCGACAGGTACAGCCGCGGGTGGGGGCACATCACCACCAGGCAGAACATCCAGTTCCACTTCGTGCAGCTCGACCAGGTGGCCGAGGTCATGCGCCACCTGGCCGGAGTCGGACTCACCACTCGCGAGGCATGCGGCGAAACGGTCCGCAACGTGCAGGGTTGTCACCTGGCCGGTGCCTGCCCCCACGAGGTGCTCGACATCACGGCGTGGGCCGAGGCGACGTTCCGTCATTTCCTCCGCAACCCCATCGCCCAGCGCATGCCCCGGAAGTTCAAGATCAACTTCTCGGGCTGTGCCACCGATTGCGGGCAGGCCATGTTCAACGATGTCGGTGTGGTGGCGACCAGCCGCGTCGGCCCCGACGGCGCCACCGAGCTCGGATTCCGGGTGTTCATCGCCGGCGGCCTCGGCACCACGCCGCACCCGGCCCTCGCCCTGGAGGACTTCACCAGCAAAGAGGACCTGCTGCCCACCATCGAGTCGTTGCTCCGGGTGTTCGATCAGGCCGGGAACCGGGACAACAAGCTGCGGGCGCGGATGAAGTGGCTGGTCGACAGTCTGGGGTTCGAAGAGCTCCAGCGGCGGGTCTTCGCCACCCGCCATCTGCTTCCGGCTTCGGCCACCTGGCCCGGTGGCATCCCCGATGTCGTGCAGCAATGGGGTGACGCCCCGGCCGGGCGGGCCAGTGGTGCTCCGGTCACCGAGATCGGCCACGGCACGCCGGTCACCCTCCGTCGCCGGGACGGTTTCGACGGCTGGGAGGATGCCAACGTGGTGCGAGGGACCGCCAACGGAACAGTGTCCGCCTACGCATGGGCCGAGTTGGGCGACATCACCGGCGACCAGTTCCGAGGCCTGGCCCAGATCCAGCGCGACTTCGGCGCCGACGTTCGGGTGACCAATCGGCAGAACCTGGTGTTCCGCGGCCTCTCCGACGATCAACTGGCGGCCCTGCATCTGCGGCTCGAGGCCATCGGTATGGCCGAACCGGGGGCCGAACTCGTCCGCGACGTCGTGGCCTGCCCGGGTGCCGACACCTGCAACCTCGCCGTCACCCAGTCGCGCGGTCTGGCCAAGGCCATCTCCGACGCCCTCGAGGCCGAAGGTCTGGCCGAGGTCGGGGGCATGCGCATCAACATCAGCGGCTGCCCCAACAGCTGCGGCCAGCACCACATCGCCGACATCGGGTTCTTCGGCGCCGAGCGCCGGGTGCATGGCACGTCGGCACCGGGCTACCAGATGCTCCTCGGTGGGTATCTGGGTCAAGAAACCGTACATTTCGGCGACAAGGCCCTCCGGGTGCCGGCCAAGAACGCCCCCGAGGCCACCGTTCGTATCGTCCGCTCGTTCGCCGGTGAACGCAGCCCTGGTGAATCGTTCCGTGGCTGGATGGACCGCCGGGGTGGTGCCAAGGCGCTGGCCGAGGGTCTGGCCGACCTCGATTCGTTCCCCACTCCCGACGAGGGGCCCGATCACTACATCGACTTCGGTGAGACCGGCCCGTACGTGGCCGACGTGGGCGACAGCGAGTGCGCTACCTGAGCGGGCTCCCGGTACCCTCGGCGCTATGAGCATCGATACCGACGAGACCGAGGCCGAAGCGCCTGAGCGGATCCTCGACGTCACCCCGGCCGCGCTGGAAACAGTGCTCGGCATCCTGGCCGACGAGGAGGAGCCCGACGGTCTGGCCCTACGCGTCGAGATCACCGGTGTGGCCGGTGTCGAATACCAGTACGACTTGGCCTTCGAATCGGTGGCCGACGCCGCGGGCGACGATGTCATCTACGAGATCGAGACGTTGTCGGTGATCGTGCCGGCCAACTCCGTCACCGACCTGCAGGGGTCGATGCTCGATCTGCCGGCCAACGCCAATCAGCCCGGCCTGGTGATCCGCAATCCCAACCGGCCGAATCCGTTGGGTTCGATGGACAACATCGAACTCACCGGCTCCACCATCGAGAAGGTGCAACAGCTCCTCGAACAGCAGATCAACCCGATGTTGGCCTCCCATGGGGGCTACGCCACCCTGGTGTCGGTCGAGCCGGCTGCCGAGGGGGAGGGCGACGTCGTGCATCTCACCATGGGTGGCGGATGTCAGGGCTGCTCGATGAGTGCGCTCACCCTGACCGAGGGCATCAAGACGGCCATTCTCGAGACCATCACCGAGGTGGTCGACGTGGTCGATGCCACCGACCACGCCGCCGGGGCCACGCCCTACTACAGCTGAACGTCGGTGGGATCGAGGTCCCACCGGTTGGAGTCCGCCCTCAGAGCATGCGGCGGAGACGCTTCACGGCGTTCGGGGTCTTGCCACCGGCCATGAGGTTCTCCCGTTCGCGGGGGTCGCGGTCGAGGCGATACAGCTCGCCCGAACCGTCCCGGTGCTGGAGGTAGTGGAGGTTGCGCCAGTACACGGTCTTGGTCGATTCCCACCACGTGTTCACATAGGGCCGTGGTCGGGCCCAGCCTCGGGCTTCGCCCACCATGGCACCCAAGATGGTGTCGGGCAGATCGAGCAACGTCACGGGCCGATCGACCACGGCTGGTGACTTCCCCGGGATGCGCACCATGGCCGGCACCCGGGTGGCGGAGCGCCACGCGGTGGCCTTGCTGTGGGTGAGCTTCTCGCCGAGCATCCAGCCGTGATCGCTGGTGACCACGACGGACCAGTCGTCGGGGACCGATCGCATCAGCTTGCCCACCTTGGCGTCGGCGAAGCTGACCGCGGCGCAGTAGGCCCGAACGATGTCGTGTTCGCGGCCTTCGATGCGAGCCGCCACCGCCCGTTCAGGACGTTCCCACCGGCCGGCATCGGGCACATCCCGCAGATCGGCGACCCCTCGATCCCAACCCTCGACCAGATGGGACAGGTTCACGCCGTTGTACATGTCCCAGTAACGCTGGGGAATCCGCCAGGGCACATGGGGCTGGCTGATGCCCACCGCGAGCAGCGTGGGTCGGCTGGAGAATCGGTCGATCAGACCGATGCGTTTGGCTGCGGCTTTGGCGATCTGGGAGTCCGGGTGGGCCGCCCCGTTGGGGACGAGCGACCACCAGGCCGATCCCACGTTCTGGGCGTTGGGATCGGAGGTCACCGCGTCGAGCCACGGGGTCTGGATCTCCTGGCCGAAATCGCTGCGGTCGAACCAACCGTGGGGACCCGGTGCCGGACCGTGGGCGATCTTGCCGTACCCCTCGGTGCGAAAACCTCGCTCGCGGGCCTTGTTGAACACCGATGGTCTGGCGATCACGTCGAGATAACAGGGATCGCAGTTGTCACCGAAGTAGGGGTCGTGGTGACCCACCAGGCCGGAACGGTCCGGAGAGGTACCGGTGAGCGAGGCGGCTCGGCTGGAGGCGCAGATGGCAACGGGTGCGTGGGCCTCGGAGTACACCACCGATTGGCGGGCCAGGGCGTCGAGGTGCGGGGTCTGCACCGCGGTGTCGCTCACCAGTTCGGCCATGTCGTCGATGATGACGACCAGCGTGTGTTTCTTGCGGGCGACCCCGCGATCGATCTGGAAGACCCCGGGCACCGCGGCCAGGGCGGCGGCGCCGGCGATGAACTGGCGCCGGCCGATGCCGGGGGTGGAGGGCTGGTGCGGATCGATCGGCATCGGTTCGGCCGAGGATCGGGGTGCTGGGCGTGAGCGTCGCTTCATCGAGCGAACAAGTGCACGCGGTCCATCTCCACCGAGCGAACGTTATGGCTGGGGCATCCCCAGCTGGGGGATACCCCAGGTCGATGTCGGCCGCTGTATTGGTGGTCGCCTCAGCCGAGGAGACGTCGAGCCTGGTCGGCGATCCCGTCGGCATCGAGGCCGAGATCGGCCAGGATGGCATCGGGTTTGGCGTGGGGGATGTAGCGGGCCGGGATACCCAACACCCGGACGTTGCAGGCGGCGCCCTGATCGTCGAGCGCCACCCGGATTCCGGTGCCGGCGCCCCCTTGGCGCAGGCCGTCCTCGACCGTGATGACCAGCTCGTGTTCGGCGGCGTCCTCGAGCATGGCGGCATCGAGGGGTTTGACCACTCGGGGGTCCCACACCGTGGCGTCGATGCCCTCGTCGGCGAGGGCGGCGGCGGCGTCGAGGCAGACCTCGAGCATCTTTCCGACCCCGATGAGGCACAGCTTCGCACCGCTGCCCTGACGGGACTTGCGAGCGGCCAGACCGGAACCGATCTCGTGTTCTTCGATGTTTCGGGCCGCCGTCTTCGGCCAGCGGATGGCCACCGGCCCGTCGCACATCTCGACGGCATCGACCAGCATGGTCTGGAGCTCCTGGTACGAGCTCGGGGCCATTACCGTCATCCCGGGAACCTTGGTGCAGAGCACCATGTCGAGCACGCCGTGATGAGAGGCCCCGTCGTCGCCGGTGATGCCGGCGCGATCGAGGCAGAACACCACGTGCTGACCGTGGAGGCCGACGTCGAGGTTGAGTTGGTCGATGGCCCGGGTGAGGAACGTGGAGTACAAGGCCACCACGGGGGTCAGTCCACCCATGGCCATACCGGCCGCCGCCGTGACGGCGTGCTGCTCGGCGATGCCGACATCGAAACACCGGTCGGGGAATCGATCGCCGAAGGCCAACACGCCGGTGCTGTCGGGCATGGCCGCGGTGATGGCCACCAGCTCGGGGTGTTCTTCACCCAGCTTGCACAACGTCTCGGTGAAGGCGGCGGTGTAGCTGCCCGGTTTGATCGACCCGATGTCGTGCATGTTCTTGATCGGGTCGTTCTCGGCCGGCGCGTAGCCACGGCCCTTCTGGGTCAGCACGTGCACCACGGTGGGCCCGTCGAAATGGGTGGCGTTGTGCAGCGCCTGTTCGAGGCCGTCGATGTCGTGGCCGTCGAAGGGTCCCAGGTACTTGACCCCCAGGTCCTCGAAGAACGCCGGCGGTTCCCACATCTCGCGAATGGCGGCTTTGGTGGCGTTGATCCCTCGTTCGAGCTGCTCGCCCGCCCAGGGGACGTTCTCGGCCAGCTTCTCGAGGCGGGCCTGGCGCCGCATGTAGGTGGGGTTGGAACGAATCCGCACCAGGCTCTCGCTGAGCATCGAAACGGTGGGGGCGTAGCTCCGGCCGTTGTCGTTCAACACGATGGTGACGTCGGAGCCGCTGTGGCCCAGGTTGTTCAATCCCTCGAAGGCCATACCGCCGGTCATGGAGCCGTCTCCCACCACCGCCACCACCCGACGTTGCTGCTCGGGCTCCTGCAGCTTCTGGGCGGTGGCCAGACCGTGGGCGTAGCTGAGCACCGTGCTGGCGTGGCTGTTCTCGATCCAGTCGTGATCGGACTCGGACTGGCTGGGATACCCCGACAGACCACCCTCGAGGCGCAGGCTGGGAAACGCATCGCGCCGGCCGGTGATGAGCTTGTGGATGTAGGCCTGGTGGCCGGTGTCCCACAAGATGATGTCGCGGGGCGAGTCGAACACCCGGTGCAGGGCCAGGGTCAGCTCCACCACACCCAGGTTCGAGCCCAGGTGTCCGCTGCCGAGCCGGGTGACCGCTTCGACCACGAAGGTCCGGATCTCGGTGGCCAGTTCGGTGAGCTCATCGGGATCGAGACGCCGGATGTCGGCCGGCTCCTCGATCATCTCGAGGTACATGGGGCGGTGCAGCTCCAGTGCAGCAGGGTCGAACCCGACGCTACCCGATCGAGGGTGGGGTCATGGTGCCGGGGTCACGACCGGCCGACTGCTCGGCCGCGTCGGACTTGGCGATCTGGCGCCGACGCCACCAATCGGCCGACCGCGTCCCGACCAGGTAGCCGAACCCGAGCACGACAAGCCCGCCCAGTGCGTCGATCCAGTAGTGGTTGCCGGTGACGACGATGGCGAACAGTGTGGCCACGGGATACAGGGCGAGCGCGGCCCGGCCCCACCGGTTGGTGAGGGTGGGAATGACCGCCACCGCGCAGAATGTGGCCCAGGCGAAGTGCAGGCTGGGCATGGCGGCGTACTGGTTGGACACCTCCTGCATGGTCCCTGAATCGAACGACCACAAACCGCCGACGTCGGCCAGGGTGTCGACGAACTGGTATTGGTCGCCACCGAAACGAGCCCCGCCGTAGGGGGGACCGGTGGGCAACAACCGGGGTGGCATCAGCGGGAAGGTGGCGAACCCGATGAGTGCCGCGGCCGTGGTGATGGCGAAGGTGTTGCGCCAGCGGGGATACCGCTCGGGGAAGCGCCGGTACAGCCAGACCAGGGCGAAGATGGTGACGCCGAAGTGGAACGTGCCGTAGAACACGTTCCAGAACCACAGGAACCAGTCCCAGTCGAGGAACCAGCTCTGGATCTCCTCCTCGTGGAACGATCCGAGCGCCTGCTCGATGTCGATCACCAGCTCGGCGTTGTCGTAGGCCACCTCGGAGGAGACCCGAGCCGAGCCGAACTGGTTCCGGATGGTGGTGTAGACCGCGTAGAAACCGAGAACGAGCGCCGCTTCCTTCCACCAGTACAGCCGCACCATCGGTGGCCGGGCCGGTTGCGAGGACGGCGATGGGGTGTCGACACCCTTCACCTCGGTCATGGCGACGAAGTCTAGGACGCTCGATCGGAGCTCTCGCCCGCAACGGCGGCATGGCCCCGAGAATCGCCAGGGCGGCCCGGGCCGAACGGGAGATCCGCTGCGTGTGTGCCCATTGATGAGGTATTGGTCAGTACCATGAGCGCTTCGATCGAGGCCACGACGTGCTCGCCGACCAATCGCCCGTGAGGGCTTCAGAAGGGGAACCCCGTGCTCGACGACGATGTTGTATCCCGCACCCTCGGGGTGGCCATGGCCACCGGCGGAGACTTCGCGGAGGTGTTCGCCGAGGACAAACGATCGTCCTCGGCCTTGCTCGATGATGGGCGGATCGAAGAGCTGACATCGGGACGCGACCGGGGCGCCGGCATTCGGGTCGTGGTGGGCGACACCACCGGCTTCGCCCATACCGCCGATCTGAGTGAATCCGGGTTGGCCAGTGCGGCCCAGGCGGCCGCCGCCGCGGCCCGGGGTGGAGGCGGAGGCACCACCGTCGTCGACCTCACCCGCCACGACGTGGCCTCGCCGGTGACCATCGAGCAGTACCCCGAGGACGTGGCCAAAGCCACCAAGGTCGAACTGCTCACCGACGCCGACGAAGCAGCTCGCGCCGAAGGTGGATCGATCTCCCAGGTGATGGCTCGGTACGCCGACAGTCGACGCCGCATCCTGGTGGCCAACACCGACGGGTTGCTCACCGGCGACGACCAGGTGAAGACCCTGTTCTCGGTGTCGTGGGGGGGCCCGGGGGGAAACAGCAGGCCAACCACAAAAAAAAAAACAAAGAACACCACCAAGGTCGCACCCCTCGCCCGCTTCCCAGG
>JBPCTQ010000026.1:0-4088 GCA_051011595.1 Acidimicrobiales bacterium | reverse complement strand
CTCTCTCTGGCCACGACCCCGCGCGTGACGCGGACGACACTTCGGCATCAGCCGCGGCCGACGATCGGCCGACCGCGCCGCGCGGTCGATTCGGTGCCGTGGACTTCCCGGTCGATGCCAATCTGGCTGCGGCCGCCGAGCGGGCCCTGCCGTCGCGTCGCCGCCTCGATGTCGTGGAGGATCCCGACTCCGACGAGAACGGCCCCCGCCCGTTGGTGGTGTGGTTGGCCGTGGCCTCGGTGATGGTGTTGCTGGTGGGTGGGGCCATGACCCTGGTGCTCAGCGGCGGGAAAACCGTCAGCGAACCGGCCGTCGACGAACGCCCCACGGTGCCGACGACGTCGATCGAGTTCGGTATCACCCTGCCACCCGACGTGACGACAGGGCCGTCCACCACCGGGCCGTGGGTGCCCGAGGAACCCCCGCCCGATGTCATCGTGTACGAGTCACCGGCCCAGATCGAACCGGCTGATGAGATCATCGAGTTCCGCGATGCGTCCACCATCGAGACCCTCGTGCTGGCCAACAACGGCGGCGGCGCCGGGAACTGGGTGTTGTCGGTGCAGGCCGGGTCGGGTCTCGACGTGAGCCCGGCCCAGGGGCAGCTCAAACCGGGCGAATCGGTGGAGGTGCGAATCCTGCTCGACCGTGACGCTGGTCGCGACCTCACCGACTGGGCCGAGGACATCACCATGATCGGCGGTGGGAGCACTCGCCCGACCAACGTACGGGTGAAGATCTTCGCTCTCTGACCCTCGGCGGGTGCAATACTCCCGCACCATGAGCATCAGCCTCATGCGATCGGCCTGGGCCGAGGCCGGCATCGTGGCTACGGCGGGCGACTGTGATTCGGCATCCGCGCTGAGCGCGCTGTGAACGACTTCACGCCGCTCGACGGGCGCCTACAGAGCCAGGTCGGCCCGCGGCCGGCCTTGGCGGTCATCGGCGCGGTGGCCGTGGAGCTGGCACGTCGCCAGGGCCAGGATCCCGAACAGCTGGTGTCACCGACGCTGCGCCTGGCGGCCGACGCCGAGGTGCCGGCCGATGCGAAACTGTCGGTGCACTGGCTGGGTCTGCTGCACGAACACGGCCAGAGCCATACCGACCGCCGAAAACGGGCCAGTCACTACACACCCGCCGACGTGGCCCGCCGCCTGGTGACGGTGGTGCGAGGCGACCGGGCCGATCGTCGGGGAGATCGACTCTGCGATCCCACGGTCGGAGGCGGCGCCTTCTTGTTGGCCGGAGCCGATGCCCTGGCCGAGGAGGGAGTCAGTCGCCGCGAGATCGTGGAGGAGCGTCTCTGGGGGGCCGACATCGACCTCACCGCAGTGGAGGTGACACGAACGGCGTTGGCGTTGTGGGCGGGTGTGCCGGTGCCCGAGGATCGAGTGACCACGGCCGACACCCTCACATCGCCATCACCATGGGCGCTCGACTTCGAGGTGGTCGTGGGCAACCCGCCCTTCCTCAGCCCCTTGGCCCGGGAAACGGCACCCGACGACGAACGGCGGGGCCGGCTACGGGAGCGGTTCGGGGAGGCGTACGGCCCCTATGTGGACGCAGCGGCCCTGTTCTTGTTGGTCGGGCTCGACATGCTGGCCGCCGGCGGGCGGATGGGCCTGGTCCAGCCGCTGTCGTTCCTGGCGGCACGCGACACCGAGGCCGTCCGGACTCAGCTGCTCGAGCGGTCGGCGCTGCGTGGGCTCTGGGTGGCCACCGATCGGGTCTTCGGAGCTGCGGTGGAGGTCTGCGCCCCGGTGGTGGAGTCGCACGCCGACGCCGCGCCCGTCCGTCTGTACCAGGGTCGCACCCTGATCGAGAGCGGCCGGGTCGACCCGCCCGACCCCACCGACCTGGCGCCCGCCGCGGCGCCACTGCTGGGAATACCGCCGGTGCAGCTCAGCGGCGAAGGCCAGCTCGGCGATCGCGTGTCGGTCACCGCCGGTTTCCGCGACGAGTACTACGCCATCGCGGGTGCGGTGCGGGAAGGGGGTGCCGGCCCCCGGGTGGTGACCGCCGGCCGGATCGGCCCGCTCCGCCTCGATCCGCAGCAACGTCCGGTTCGCATCCAGCGGCGCGACTACACCGACCCTCGGCTCGATCTCGAACAGTTGGCGGCCGACAACTCCAAAGCCCACACATGGGTCGAGCGGCTGCTCGTCCCGAAAATCCTGGTGGCCACCCAGTCACCGGTCGTGGAGGTGGTCGTCGACCCCGACGGCGGGCTGGTGCCGCTCACCCCCGTGCTCGCCGTCCTCCCGCCCGCCCACCTGGTGTGGGAGGTTGCTGCCTACCTGGCCGCTCCGTCGGTGAGCGCGCTGTTGGCCGCCCGCACGCTGGGCCTGGGTCGTCACACCCGGGTCGTGAAGGTGGCCGCCCGAGACGTGCGCGGCCTGCCCGGACCGCCGGATTCGGCGATCTGGGCTGACGTCGGACGGAAGGCTCGGCGGGCCCAGTCAGCCGATTCCACCGCCGCGTGGCTCGAAGCATTGTGGGCCACCGCCACGGCGGCCGAGGCCGCCCTCGGAACCATCGACGACGAGGTCACGGCGTGGTGGGCCGGGCGCCTGGGCATGGAGAAATCTGGTGCCGGCTTGCGTCGCGACCGCTAGCGTGATGCTCTAGTTACCTACAACACGACATCACGAGTGGCGTTGCCTTCTGGCCGCGTCCGGCAACCTGGGACGGACACCCAAGGTGCCAGCCCACTTCGGTGGGGATGTGGCCTTCCGGCAACGAATTGTCTGAAATCTCCACGAGGCACGGTGTCCGCCCCTTCGAATCAGAAGGAGGCATCAGATGGCAATACCCGCCGACCACGGCGATGCTGCTCCCGTGGTGCCTCTGCATGACCCCGCCGTCGTCGCCCAGCGGGTGTTCAACGCTCGTATCCCGTCGGACCTGCCGGTCACCGGTGCCTGGCAGCCCGGAGATTCCGCTGGCGGTCGGTCGTTCCTGCGCCTGCCGGCCGATCGGGGATTCGCCCTGGAGTTCGGCGATGTGCTCCACGGTGTCGAGTTGGCCTACGAAACGTGGGGCGAGCTCAACCCGGCGGCCGACAACGCTGTCTTGGTCTGCCACGCCCTGACCGGCGACGCCCACGCCGCCGGTGTGGCCGATCACGGCCACGGTGCGGTGGGGTGGTGGGACGATTTCATCGGTTCCGGCCTGGCGATCGACACCGACCGGTTCTTCGTGGTGTGCGTGAACGTACTCGGTGGGTGTCAGGGCACCACGGGCCCGGCATCGTTCGATCCGGCCAGTGGTCGACCCTACGGGTCGTCGTTCCCGGTGGTCTCGGTGCGCGATGTGGTTCGGACCCAGCGTCGGGTGGCCGACCACCTCGGCATCAGCCGCTGGCACTCGGTGGTGGGTGGCTCCATGGGCGGCATGCAGGCTCTGGAGTGGGCGATCATGTATCCCGACCGGGTCAACAGCGCAGTGGTGCTGGCCAGCACGGCCGCGACCAGTCCCCAGCAGGTGGCGTGGAGTGCGGTCGGTCGTCTCGCCATCGTGCTCGACCCGCGGTGGCGCGGTGGTGACTACTACGACGCTGCGCCCGGCGACGGGCCGGCCGCAGGCCTCGCCGTGGCTCGCCAGATCGCCCAGGTCACCTATCGAACCGACGAGGTCTTCCAGAACCGCTTCGGTCGAGCCACCGTCGACCCCATCGGCACGTTCGATTCGTGGTCTCGTTTCGATGTCGAGAGTTACCTCGACCATCACGGCCAGAAGCTGGTTCGTCGGTTCGATGCCAACAGCTACTTGGTGCTGAACCGTCTGATGGACCTGCACGACATCGGCCGAGGTCGCAGCGGCATCGAGTCGGCCATCGCCCGCATCAACGCCCCCGTGTTGGTGGCATCGATCAGCTCCGACGCGCTCTATCCGCCCCGCCAACAACAAGAGCTGGTGGCGGCCCTGGCGGCCGAGAACCGACGCCACCACTACCACGTGGTCGACAGCCCCGAGGGCCACGACGGCTTCTTGTTGGAACACGTCGCCCTTCGCCCCATCATCAGCAGCTTCCTGGACAAGGACCACTCATGACCACCGATCCCGTCGACCACCGACGACTGGAGACC
>JBPCTQ010000025.1:0-19075 GCA_051011595.1 Acidimicrobiales bacterium | reverse complement strand
AAGATGTCGAGGACCTCTTCGAGGTGTTGGCCAAGCGTGATGTTCGCGAGCCGGCCAACTGGAGCCGCCGCTTCAAGAACCATCAGGAGAAGCTCAAGTCGGGCGACGTCTACCAGGTGGCCGAGGTCGTTCGGAACCTGGCGCTGCGCGACAAGGAAAAGGGACTGTCCGCCGGCGAGAAGTCACTGTTCACCAAGGCGCGCAACGTGTTGGTGTCAGAGCTCAGCTTCGCCCTCGACGTGAGCGAGGAAGATGCCCTCGACAAGGTCGAGGGCGCTCTCGACTAGCACGCCTTCCATCCTCCATGATGTGACCACCCTCAGAAGGTGGCAGGAGGATGCGTATGACAGACCGAGGACGAATTGTCGTCGGTGTCGAGGGTTCGGGAGGTGCCCGCGCCGCGTTGCGCTGGGCCATCGACGAAGCTCGCCACCGCAATGCCGTGGTCGACGTCGTCACCACCTACGTGCCCACCTACGTGCCGGCGGCGCCCGATCTGGGATTTGTTCCCCTCGACCCCATCGACCTGGTCGGTGAGGTCGAACGCCTACAGAACGACGTGGTGACCTCGGTGGTCGAGTCGTGTGATGTCGGCGACGTGGAGATCGGCCAACGGCTGGTGAAAGGCCGGGCCGCCGAGACCCTCATCGAGGAATCCAAAGGGGCCGACATGCTGGTGGTGGGCAATCGTGGTCGCGGCGGCTTTCGTGGTTTGTTGCTGGGTTCGGTCAGCCACCAGATCGCCCACCACGCCACCTGCCCGGTGGTGATCGTTCGAGCCGAGCTGTTGCCCGAGGACGACTGAACCGTCGCTCAGCCGAACTCGTCGGCCAACCCGCTGACGGCTCGTTTGCCGATGCTGTCGAAGGCGATCTGCAGTCCTCGATCGAAGACCCGCAGGAACCCTCCCAGTCGCAACTCCGACCGGTACCGGAGCCGGCAGCCGGCATCGGTGCCCTCGATGTCGAACTCGTCGCGGGCGCGGGCTCGACGTGATTCGGCCTCCATCACCACCCGACCAGGTGCGTCCAGCTCGGTGACCTCGAAGGCCAGCATGATCTCCCGGCCGTAGAAGGTGAACACCGAGTCGGTCACCGTGCCGATCGCCACCGGACCGTCGGGCCGCTCGGCGCGAATGATCGCCGGATGCCAGCGCACGGCCGACCGGGCGTCGGCGACGACGGCGAAGGCCCGCTCGGGCGGGACCGGTAGGTCGATGGAGTGGTCGAAGGTGGCCACGGTGCTCCCTGGTCAGGGCCACTCCGACGCACCGAACGGGTCGGGGAGGCCGAGTTTTCCCGGATTGCAGATGCCGTTCGGGTCGAGGGTGTCCTTGACACCGACCAACACGTCGAATCCGGTTCCGAGTGCTTCGGCCATGAAGCGGCCCCGGTTGAGTCCGATGCCGTGGTGGTGGCTGAGCGCACCGCCGTTGGCCAGCACGGCGCGGGTGCCGGCATCCCACACCGCCCGGTAGTACGACTCGCGGCCTTCGGGTTCGGTCTTGCCGGCGAAGGTGAAGTACAGGCACGCACCATCGGTGTAGGCGTGGGACTGGTGTGCCGATGCCTGCAACGTGCCGTCGACCGCCCGGATGGCGGCCAGGGCCTCGGCGAAGACGGCGTCGAGGTCACCCCACGGGGCGGCAACCTCCATGGTGTCGACGACCAGACCACCCGAGATCAACGACTCGAGCGCATCGACGTTGTTGCGATGACCCATCCACGACTCGACCAGGTCGACGTCGAGGGACTCGGCACCGTCGGTCTCCTCGGCCACCACCGCCATGACGGCATCGACCATGAGCGAATCACCCTCGTCGAGCACCAACAACACGTTGGTGTCGAGCTCGAAGTTTCGTTGGGACTCGATGACGTCGTAGAGGCGCAGCACGGCGGGGCTGGCTCCTCGGCGCAGCATGCGCCGACAGGCGTCGAGCCCGGCCTCGAAGCTGTCGAATCCCCACGCGCCCCGAGCTTCGTGGGTGGGCGTCGGGCGGGCTCGCAACAAGACCTCGGTGACCACACCGAGGGTGCCTTCGGACCCCACGAACAGCTGGGTGAGGTCGGGCCCGGCGGCGGCCCGGGGATGACCACCGGTGTGGATGACCCGACCGTCGGCCAGTACCACCTCGAGGCCCACCACCAGATCCTCGATCTTGCCGTATCGACCCGACAGCTGACCAGCACCCCGGCACGCCACCCAGCCACCCACCGTGGACAGCGCCATCGACTGCGGCCAGTGGCCCACCGTGAGTTGATGGCGGGACCCGAGCTCGGCCTCGAAGTGGTCGCCGAACGTTCCGGGCCGCACTCGCACCAGCAAGGAGTCGTCATCGACCTCGACGATGCCGGTCATCGGGGTGAGATCGAGCACGATCCCACCCCGCACGGGAACCGATCCGCCACACACGCCGCTGCGGCCGGCGGCAACGGTGACCGGGATGCCATGCCGATCGGCCAGGGCCATCACGGCCGACACCTGTTCGGTGTCGTGGACCCGAACCAGCACGTCGGCCCGGGCCGGGACCCGGCCCTCGGTGGCCCAGATCATGGCCAGCGGCCACCAGTCGCGGCTGGACTCCGAACGAGCCTGCAGGTCGCGACTGAGCTGGGCGCCGGTGGCCTCGAGTTCGGCCACGACGGCGTCGGGAACCACCACCGATCGAGCGTCGAGGCGCACACCGGCGTGTTCGGCGCCGCCGTCGATGTCGATCGCCGGGGTGGGTGCGGCCGGACCCAGTTCGTCAGTGCTCACAACACCACCTCCGTGACCGGTAGATCACCGGCAGCTCGTTCGCGATCGATGGAGTCCTGGTAGTGGGCCACCTCGGCGGCCACGTCACCCGGGGTCCACTCCAGCTCGGGGCCGATGAGGGCGGCCACCTCGGCCGCCACGTCGGCGGAGGCGTCGCGTGCCTTGAGACGGGCCCGGGTTCGTCGGCTGAGAACGTCGTCGATGGTGGTGGCCATCTCCTCCCGCACGGCGTAGACCGCTTCGGCCCGAAGGTACGGCAGCCCCGGCACCAACGGCTCGGCCAGGCCGGGATCGTCGGCGATCAACTGTCGGACGGCGGAGGCGTCGCTGCCGTACCGGGCGTGGAGGTGATCGTCGTGATCACCCTCCGCCGCACCGTGCAGGCGCAGCCGAGCCGTGCGGCTCCGGCGCCTCGACCGGGGTGGATCGTCGAGGGTGTCGACCATGGCGTCGACCGCGTCGGCCGCCATCTCCCGGTACGTGGTGAGCTTGCCGCCAGTGACCGTGACCACCCCACTGGGCGAGGAGGTGACCGAGTGGCGGCGCGACAGGTCGGCGGTGCGCTCCGAGGTCGCCTTGCGCACCAGCGGACGAAGACCGGCCCAGGTCCCCACCACGTCGGCCCGGGTGGCCGGGCGGGTGAACCAGTGGTTGAACCCGGCCAGGAGGTAGTCGATGTCGTCGGACGTGCACTGTGGATCGTCGAGGGGTCCGTCGTAGTCGGTGTCGGTGGTGCCGATGTAGGCGAGGTCGCCCCAGGGCACCACGAACATCGACCGCTGATCGCCAGGGATACCGAGGCCGGAGATGGCGATGTCGTTGTCGACCAGATGGTGGGGAATGGTGAGATGGATCCCCTTGGCCGGGCGAGTGGCGTCGGGATCGTGGCCCTCGTCGAACATCACGATGTCGTCGACCCACACGCCCGTCGCACTGATGACCCGCCGGGTGCGAATGGCGAACTCGTGGTCGTCGGCCTGCACCCGAACGGCACACACCGCCCCCGATGGGTCGTGATCGAGCCCGACCACCTCGGTGCGGTTGGCCACCGCGGCCCCGTGATCGAGAGCAGCGGTGCGGGCCAGGGCGAGCGTCAGCCGTGCATCGTCGGCCAGACAGTCGTAGTAGAGGTACCCGGACACCAGCCGTTCGGGGTCGAGCGTCGGCGCATGGGCCAGGGCCTCGTCACGGGAGATCCGCTTGTGCAGCTTGCCGATACGGAATCCGCCGGTGAGGTCGTACAACCACAACGCCGACCCGAAGGCTCGGGTGAGCGACTTGGGGACGACCCCTCCCTTGCCGAACATCGGAATGAGGTGGGGAACCACCCGAACCAGATGGGGTGCGTTCTTCAGCAGCCGGCGGCGCTCGCGCAGCGCTTCGTACACCAGGCGAATCTCCTTCTGTTGGAGATACCGGAGCCCCCCGTGGACCATCTTGGACGACTTCGACGACGTACCCGAGGCGAAGTCGTGCCGTTCGACGAGTGCCGTCCGCAGACCCCGTGATGCTGCGTCGAGCGCACAACCCGCTCCGGTGATACCACCACCGATCACCACCACGTCGAAGGGTTCGTCGGCCAGGCGTCGCAGGTTGGATCGGCGGTCGAAGCTCACCGACCTCACCCTACCGGCCACCCCCTGAACGGCCAGCCTCGAAGCGCTCCTCTACAGTCCGGACCATGATTCCCCGGTGGCTCGCTGCGGCCGCGGCGAGTGCAGTGCTGGCGACGGCCTGTTCCTCGACCACGCCGTCGAGCGCTGGCCCCACCACCACCGAGGCCGTCACCACCAGCACCGAATCGGTCGAGATCATCGAGGTGCCCGTCGCCGACTACGAGATTGCCCCGGGGAGCGAGCAGCTCACGGTCACCGGAGCCGAACCGGGACGCACCCTCGAACTCCAGGGCGGCGGCGGATCCCACGTGGGGGTGGTCGACGAGATGGGCAATCTCATGTTTCGTGCCATCGCACCAGCCGACGACTACGTCGTCTTCGACGAGGAAGCCTCCGAGGCCAGCCCGCCCGTGCGCGTCGCGGCCGTCGACGACCATCCCGACGCCGGCTTCTACACCGACCAGGATCTGGTCGAGGGGCTCAACTACATCGAGACGCGCGACGGCACCACCCTGGCCGCCTACGTTCGTCTGCCCGGCCCGGTCGAGGACGGGCCCTACCCGACGGTGATCGAGTACAGCGGGTACGACCCGGCCAACCCCGACGAACCCGAGCCGATGACCGGCGTGTTCTCGTTGCTCGGGTACGCAACCGTGGGGGTCAACATGCGGGGCACCGGTTGTAGCGGCGGGGCCTTCGACTACTTCGAGCCGGTGCAGTCCCTCGACGGGTACGACGCCGTCGAGACCGTGGCCGCCCAGCCCTGGGTCTTCGACAACCGGGTCGGCATGGTGGGCATCTCCTACCCCGGTATCTCGCAGTTGTTCGTGGCCGCCACCCGGCCGCCGAACCTGGGTGCGATCTCGCCCATGTCGGTCATCGAGGACCTGTATCGATCGGTGTTGTACCCCGGCGGCATCTACAACGACGGCTTCGCCAAGGACTGGGGCGACAACCGCCAGGCCGAGACGGAGGCGTTCGGCCAGGAATGGGTGGGGACAGCCGTCGACGGCGGCGACGAGGTGTGTGAGGCCAACCAGCTCCTACGCAGCCAGAACGTCGATCTGGCGGCCCAGGCCCGGGAGGCCGAGTTCTACGACGACGACCTCGATGGGTTGTCGCCCCGTACCTTCGTCGACCGCATCGAGGTGCCCACCTTCATGGCCGGAGCATGGCAGGACGAACAGACCGGCTCACGTTTCGCCACCATGCTCGACGACTTCACGGGCGCCGAGGTGTTCAAGGTGCACCTGTACAACGGCGCCCACGCCGACGCGGCCGCTCCCGAGGTACTGAGTCGACTGGTCGAGTTCATGGACGTGTACATCGCCCAGCAGGATCCGGTGATCGACCCCGCCGTCCGGGCCGGAGCGCCGCTGCTCTACCAGGATGTGTTCGGCGTGGCGGGGCTCAGCCTGCCCGACGATCGCTTCGCCACACGCGACGAGGCGTTGGCGGCGATCGAGAGCGAGCCACCGGTGCGGCTCCTGTTGGAGATGGGAGGCGGCGAGGACGTGCCGGGTGGACCTGTCTCCCGGGGCGAGCTGTTGTTCGACGCCTGGCCACCACTGGAGGCCGAGGCCCGGACCTGGCAACTCGCCGGACCGGGCGACCTGATCGAATCGAGCGGCGGGGGCGAAGACATCGGCAACCAGACGTTCGCCTTCACCGTCGACGCGGCGGCGGCCCACGTGGTCACCCCGGCCGCCGATGACGACGCCAACGAGTTCGACAACCTGTCCTGGCCGCCGCTGGCCGAGGACAACGCCGTGACGTTCGAGACGGAGGTGTTCACCGACAACGCGCTGCTGGCCGGATCGGGGGTGGCGACGCTGTTCGTCCAATCAACGGCCGAAGACGTCGACCTCCAGGTCACGATCAGCGAGATCCGGCCCGACGGGCAGGAGATGTACGTGCAGTCGGGATGGTTGCGGGCCTCCCACCGAGCCGTCAACGGTGCCGAGTCGACCGAGCTGGTGCCCTTCCACACCCACAGTGAAACCGAGGCCGCCCCGCTCCCGGAGGGTGCGTGGGCCGCCCTCGATGTGGAGATCTTCCCGGTGGCCCATGTCTTTCGAGCGGGATCACGGCTGCGACTGATCGTCGATTCTCCCGGAGCAACCCGCAATCTCTGGACCTTCGACGTGCTCGACACCGACGGCGACACGGTGGCCATCGGCGCCGGACCCGAGGCGCCCTCGTCGCTCAGCCTGCCGTTCGTGGCCGGCGTCGAACTGCCATCCGGTCTTCCCGGCTGTGGTTCGACCCGATCCCAGCCGTGCCGGCCCGCTGTCCCTTCCGGTTCAGCCGCAGGCTGACCGCCGCACCCCGGTATCGTCGTCCCGTGTTCCCCGAACCACCCGTGAGTTCCTTCGCGTCCGACAACACCGCCGGCGCCCATCCGGCCGTGCTCGAGGCCATTGCCGACGCCAACGTCGGTCCCGCCCCTCCCTACGGCGACGACGAGTTCACCGCCCGGGCCACCGACGCCATTCGAGCGGTGTTCGACACCGACTGCGACGTGTTGTTCGCCTGGGGCGGCACCGGCGCCAACATGGTGGGCCTCCAGAGCCTGTTGCGACCCTACGAGGGGGTCATCAGCCCGGCGAGCGCCCACATCAACGTCGACGAATGTGGTGCCCTCGAACGCATGCTCGGCAACAAGATCCTCGACCTGCCGACTCCCGACGGGAAACTCACACCGGCCCTGCTCGAGGCCGAAGGGGCTCGGATCACCGGCGCCCGCGGGGTGGTGCACCACGTCCAGGCCCGCGTCCTGGCGCTCACGCAGGCCACCGAGACCGGCCAGGTGTACTCGCTGGACGAGCTCGACGAGCTGGTGGCGTGGGCCGGCCGCCACGACCTACGGGTCCACATCGACGGTGCCCGCATCGCCAACGCCGTGGCCTGTCTCGAATGTGATCCGGCCCGGGTCGTGGAGGGCGCCGACGTCTTGTCGTTCGGTGGCACCAAGAACGGCCTCGTCTACGGCGAAGCGGTGGTGTTGTTCGACCGCGAGTTGATCGAAGCGGCCCGATTCGCGCAGAAACAGTCGGCCCAGCTCCCGTCGAAGGGACGCTACGTGGCCGCCCAGTTCAGTGCGCTGCTCCAGGATGGCCTCTGGCTGGAGCTGGCCGCCCACGCCAATGCCATGGCGCAACGGCTGGCCGCCGGCGTGGCGACCATCGACGGTGTCACCCTCAGTCACCAACCCGACGCCAACGCGGTGTTCGCGGTATTGGCCCCCGAGGCAATCACTGCGCTCCAACGCTGGAGTCCGTTCTATCTCTGGGACGGCCCCACCAACGAGGTGCGGTGGATGACCAGCTGGCAGACCACCGAGTCCGATGTCGACCGTTTCCTCGAGGGAATCACCATCGCCACCGGTTGAGGCCCAGAGCGTCAAAGGGCAGGGAGATCAACGGTCACCCGAACACCACCGGACGCCGATTCGGACCGCTTCCTCCACGAAAGCGCCATCGCCACCGATCGAGGCCCAGAGCGTCAAAGGGCAGGGAGATCAACGGTCACCCGAGCACCACCGGACGCCGATTCGGACACGACCACGTGGCCGTCGTGGGCCGCCACGATCTCACCCACGATGGCGAGGCCCAGGCCGGTACCCCCGGTGTCGACCGATCTCGCATCGTCGAGGCGAGTGAAGCGGTCGAACACCTTTGTCCGGTCGGCCGGGTCGATACCGGGACCGTCATCGTCGACCACCAGCCATGCTCGTCCCTGTGACTGGTCGAGCGTGACCACCACTCGCTGCTCGGCGTAGCGAACGGCATTGTCGACCAGGTTGGCCACCAGTCGGTGCAGCTGGGATCGGTTCCCCCGGACCACAGCCGCCGAGACACCCGATTGATCGATCTCGAGTTCGGTGAGTCCTCGACCGAGCTGGACCTCCTCGTCGACCACCACGTCGAGGTCGACCACGGTCGACGGGTCCGGGCCACTCCCGGCATCGCGGCGGGCCAGGAACAGAAGGTTGTCGATGAGGACCTGCATGCCGACCGCTGCATCGAGGGCCTCGGTGCACGTTTGTCGGAGGTCGGCATCACCCGAGGCCAGGTCGACCTCCAGTGTCGACCGGATCCGTGTCAATGGTGATCGGAGCTCGTGTGACGCGTCGGCGACGAAACGCCGCTGCCGGTCAGCCGACTCGTCGAGCCGGTCGAGCATGGCGTTCATGGTCCGGGCCAGCCGGGCGACCTCGTCGTCGGTACCGGGATCGGGCACCCGCTCGGCCAACCGGTCGAGCTCGATGGTGGCGACTCGGCTGCGAATGTCCTCCACCGGCCGCAGCGTCCGCCCCACCAACCACCACACCAGCCCGCCGAGAACCACCACCACCAACGGCACCAGGGTCGACAGGAGCACACGCAGCGTCCGCACCGTGTCGTCGAGATCGTCGATGTTCTCGCCGACCACCAAGGTCTGCACCCCCTCGGGGGCGGCGAAGCCTCGGACGACCAGCCGGAAGGCATCGTCCTCGAGGGGCAGGTTCGACGTGGTCCGGGCGACGGTGTCGCCGGCGTCGAGGGGGCCGGCCACCGCCACCCCGGCCAGGTTGTCGGTACCGAACCGCACCACGCCGGTGGGGTCGAGCAACTGGGCCAGCCGGTCCTCGGCGTTGGAGTTGACGAACGGGTCGCCGGAGCCGGTGCCGAGTGCAGCGATGATCTGGTCGCCTCGCTGTTCGAGGGATTGATCGAGACTGTCGAGCAGTTGCTGTTCGTAGAGACGCAACAACAACACGCTCGTCACGCCGAGCACCACCGCCACCAGCACCACCGCCAACGCCGTCGTCTTGAACCGGATCGAACGCGGCAACCAGCTCACGATCGGGAAGCGTCGGAAGCAACCAGCCGGTAGCCGGCCCCTCGCACCGTTTCGATGCTGTGGCAGCCGAACGGTTCGTCGATGGCCTGACGGAGGCGACGCACGTAGACCTCGACGATGTTGGGATCACCGTCGAAGTCGTGTCGCCACACCCCTTTCAGGATCTCGTCCTTGGACATCACCTGCGGTGCTCGCCGCACCAGGAACTCGAGCACATCGAACTGGCGGGACGTGAGCGCCAGCTCGGTGGAGCCTCGCCAGGCCCGACGGGGTCCGGCCTCGATGCGGAGATCACCCACCGACACCGGGACCGGCGCGTCGCTCGTCGCCCGGCGCAGCAAGGCCCTGATTCGAGCAAGCAGCACCGGAAACGAGAACGGCTTCACCAGGTAGTCGTCGGCGCCGGTGTCGAGGGCTTCGGTCTCGTCGAACTCGCCGTCCTTGGCGGTGAGCATGAGGATCGGTGTCCAGTTGTCGGCTTCCCGGATCTCGGCACACACCCTGAACCCGTTCTTGGCCGGCATCATGATGTCGAGCAGGATCAGGTCGGGGGCCGCCTCGGCGGCCATCCACAGCCCGTCGACCCCATTGGCGGCCCGCTCCACCGCGTACCCCTCGGCTTCGAGCCCCCGCGTCAGCGCCGCCGCAGTGGCGTCGTCGTCTTCCACGACGAGGATCTTCATCGATCCAGCTTGGCAGCCGAAGCTGACTGCCCGCTGAACGGCCGGGGGAACTGTTCAGATCAGGGTCAGCGCCGGTTCCGTACGTTCGCACCATGCAAACCAAAACCAAGATCATCGCAACCGTCCTCACCGCAGGTGTCGCCATCGCCGCCACCGCCGGAACCGCCATTGCGTCGTCGAGCGACGACAACGAACAACCCATCACGGGGGCCGCCCTCGAACGGGCCAGCGCCGTCGCCCTCGATCACCTGGGCGAAGGTTCGGTCACCGAGACCGAGGTGGGCGACGAGGACAGCTACTACGAGGTCGAGGTCCGCCTCGACGACGGACGAGAGGTCGACGTGCAACTCGACGAGGAGTTCAACGTGGTCAGCGACGAGGTGGACACACCCGACGCCGGCGACCAGGACTGAGCGGCAGCGGCGTCGGCCGGCCGTCGTGCCGGCACCGGCGACGGGGACCGAGCAGCGGTTTCGGTCGTCAGTCGCGCAGGTCGATCTCGTCGACCAGGACCTCGACATCGGCCAGGCGCACCCGGACCCCGCGGCCTTCGCGGTGCAACTCGAGGGACCCGTCGATCACCAGATCGAGCAGTCGGGGCACGGGAATACCGAGCATCCGAGCGGCCTCGGTGGTGGTGATCAGATCTTCGGCCATGGCCCATCGTGGCACACGACCACCACCATTCACGGGACGCGCGACGGGGCTTCTCCCATTCGTCACAATCCGTCCTTTCCCTGTTCACCCGGCGCGTCTATGTTGGGCGCCAGGTCGACCTGAACCTCGGACCCATCCCCGAGGTCGTCGGCCCTCCTGAGAGCGCCGGACGCAATCCCCTCCTGCGTTCGGCCCTCTCGGGAGGCATCAACGCCGTGCCCCCATTCGGTCGGGCATGCTGGATTCGATGACCTCCCGGCAACCCGACTTCATCATCATCGGCGCCATGAAGGCCGGAACCACCTCGTTGTTCCGCTGGCTCGAGCAGCAACCTCGATGCTGGCTGCCATCGGTCAAGGAACCCGAGACCCTGCTGCGGAGCACCACACCACTCGCCGACTACGACGACCTGCTGGCCCCCGCACCCCCGTCGGCGGTCACGGGCGAGGCATCGGTGCGCTACGGGGACCCCCGGCATCTGCACGAGGTGACCGCAGCGGTGAACCAATGGTTGCCGAACACCACGTTGGTGTACCTGGTGCGTGATCCCGAGGCCCGGTTGCGTTCGCACTACCGGCACCAGCGCCAGCGGGGCCGCGAAACGCGGTCGCTGGCCGACGCGGTCGCCGACCCCCAGAATCCGTACCTGGCCCATAGCCGCTACGCCGACGTGGTGGCGGGGGTCCACCAAGATCTGGGGCCCGAACGCCTGTCGGTGTGGTCCTTCGAACGGCTGGTGGGAGACGACGGCTCGTGCTGGAAGCAGGTGCTGGCCTCGCTCGATCTGGCTCCGGCGGCCCGCCCCGACGAGGTGTACAACGACAGTGGTTCCAAGGGCCAGTTCCGTCCCTGGCTCCAGGCGCTGCACGATCGCGGCATGCTCGGCTGGGCCGATCACCTACCCGGCCCCGTCCGACGACTGGGTCGTCGGGGTATCGACGACTCCGACTCGGCCCGCACCGCTCTCGATGAGGCGGCGGCGGCACCGTTGCCCCCGTTCGTCACCGAGGAGCTGGCCGACCAGGTCGAACGGTTGCGAGCCTTGCTCGGCGACAACACCATCGCCTGAGCAGCGCTCAGGCGCGAGCAGCCAGGCGCTCCCCCAGGGCGGCGCTCAACCCACGAAGGGCGGCCAACACGTCGACTCGTTCGGCCTGATCCAGGCCGGCCAGGTCGGCGTCGACCTTCTCGGCCAGCGACTCCAGCACCTGTTCGGCCAAGGCATGGCCCTCGGGTGTGAGCTCGATCAACGCTCGACGGCCGTCATCGGGGTCACTCACCCGGCGGACCAGCTTGCGCTCGCTGAGACGTTGGAGGGTCTTGGTGGTGCCCCCGGTTGTCTGCACCAACCGTTCGGACAACTCACCCGCCGACAGTTGTCGACGCCGGCCGGCGAAACCCAGCGCGGCGATGACGCCGTAGTCGGAGGTGCCCAGATCGAACTCCTCGAGCGCATCGTGGAGCCACGCCTCGAGTTGGCGACCCGTCTGGTAGGCCCAGACGAGGACCCCGACCGACGTGGCTCGAGCGGCGGTGGTGTGGTTGGCCAGGTGGTCGATGGCGCCATCGAGATCGGCGATGGGATCCCGAGCGTCGGTGATGGCGGCAGCAGCGTCCACCGCGTCAGCGTACCGCTCCACCAGACCAGGCTCGGTCCCGGCGGCTTGTGGGCCGGGCCTGCGGCTGGTGAGGTAGGGCCATGTCGCGGGGTACCGAGCTCTATGGAATCGTCGAGGAGTACGCCGCCCTCGGCATTCACCGCACCGGCACACCAGTCGACTGGAGTACCGCGGAGTGGATGGCCGACCACCTCACCCGGCGGGGTCTCGACGTGGCGTTCGATCACTACGACTTCGATCAATGGACGGCCGATTCGACCCTCACGGTCGACGACCGGCCGGTCGACCACCTGGCGGTTCCCTACGAGTTCACCGGTCGGGTGACCACCAGCGCTCCGGCAATCGTTTCGATCGACCCGATGGCGGGAGGGTTCCCCGAGGTGCTCGCCTCCCCGACTGCCGCGGCCCGAGCCGGCGGGGCCGACGCGGTGGTGATCGCCACCGAACACCCCAACGGCTCGCTGGTGGCCGTGAACCGAGTTCCCGGCGCAGGGAGCGGGTTCCCCACAGTGCTCATCGCCGGTCGCGATCTGGCCACGGTGACCGCAGCCGACCGCATCGGGCTGGAGCTCGAGGCCAGGACGTCGACGGGGCGTACGGCGACGGTCATCGCCACCAACGGCCTCGCCGGCCCTCCCCTCGTGGTGTCGACACCCCTCACCGGTTGGTTCAGATGTGCCGGTGAACGAGCAACCGGCATCGCCGTGCTCATCGACCTGGTGTCACGAGTCACCGACGTCCCCCTGATGGTCGTGGCCACCACCGGGCACGAGATCGGCCAGATCGGCGTCGAGCGGTGGGTGGCGGCCGCGGCCGGCAGCGACCCACGAGGCATCGTCCACCTGGGCGCTTCGATCGGCGTCGAGGAACACGACGGGCCGTCGCGTCGACTGGCGACGACCCGATTGGCCATGACCAACCTGGATTCGACCGTGGCCGGGCCGGTGGCCGAGGGCCTGCAACCGGCTCGCCTCGACCTGGCCGCCGACACCGAATCGTGGATCGGCGAGGCCCAGACCTTCTCGACCCTGGCCGTTCCGTTGTTGTCACTCAGCGGCGCCGGGACCGACTTCCACACACCCGAGGACACGCCGGAGCGAGCCACCTCGCCCGAGAGCATGGCCGTCGCCGCCGACGCGGTGACCAACGCCGTGACACAATTCGTGCGAACGCTGGGAGCGACACCATGACACTCGAGATCGTCCCGTTCGATGCGCCGCTGGGCGCCGAGATCCGAGGTCTCGACCTCAACCACGACCCCAGCGGCGACGATGTGTTCACCTTGTTGCAGGCCTTCCGTGACCACCACGTCCTGGTGGCCAAACAACAACCGCTGGCCGATGACCGGTTGCAGGCGATCGCCTCGTGGTTCGGGTCGCCGTACATGCCGCCCAAGGACATCCCCATGTTCGGCGACGAGGATCAGGGCCTCATCTCGGTGCTGTCGAATCGCGACGATGCCGGTGTGGGCAGCCGCATTCCGCTCCCCCATCACACCGACCTCCAGTACATGCCGATCCCCCTACTGGGCGCGGCACTCCATTCGGTCCGGGTTCCGCCCGAGGGGGGCGACACACTGTGGTCGAACCTGCATCAGGCCTACGACGAGCTCGACGCCGAAACCCGACAGCGCCTGGCGTCGCTGCGGGGCATCGCCCTCAACCCCTTCGCCGGCGCCGGCCTCGGGCGCGAGTTCACCGGTGACGGGCAGCACTTCGTGGCCGACGAGGTCCCCGACTTCCCGCACCCGCTGGTACGTACCCATCCCGACACCGGCCGCAAGTCGCTCTACATGAGCTCGTTCATCATCGGGATCGACGGCATCGACGATCCCGAAGAGGCCCAACAGCTGATCGGTCTGCTCAACGCACACGTCGACCAGGACCATCTCTACTACCGCCACGTGTGGGACGCCGGTGACACCATCATCTGGGACAACCGCTGCACCAATCACAAACGCGAGGACTTCGACCAGTCCCATCCCCGCGAGATGCATCGAGTGCAGATCGCCGGCACCCGCCCGTTCTGACGCGGCCCACCCCGGTGCCCCCGACACCAACCAGCCACACCCAACGAGCTGGCCAACACCGCATCGAGTGCAGATCGCCGGCACCCGCCCATTCTGACGCGGCCCACCCCGGCCGGGGTCGTGCCTAGATCGAGACGCGGGCCAGATGGTCCTCGACGGTGGCCAGCCACTCGTCTCGGTGGGTGTGCTGGGGGCTGTGGTAAGCGCCGTCGATGATGACCAGTTCGGAGTCGTCGATGGTGTCGTTGAGACGTTTCGACGGGCCGACGAATGCGGTGTCCTCGCTGCCCACGATGATGGTCGTCGGCGCGGTGATCGCCGCCATGTGGTCCAGCACCGAGTCGTGGCGGAAGACCCGAGGTCCCAGCTCGATCACCACGTTGGGGTCGAGCGAGGCGTATCGCAGATCCTCGTCGGTCGCGAGCCATTCTTCGCCGTTGGCGGCGATCATCAGCGGGTGCTCGGGGTTGTCCTGTCCGGCCATGAAGGCTCGGGCCGCGCCCAGGCCCTGTTCACGCACCATGCCGAACACGGCCTCGACCATGTCGTCGGTGAGCTCGAAGGGCATCTCCGGGCTCTCGGCCGACGTGTCCATCAAGACGAGTGACCGAACCACGTCGGGCCGGGCGAGCGCCAGACGCATCACCACCATGCCCCCCATCGAGTGACCGAGGAGATGCACGGGACCACCGACCACGGTGTCGACGAACTCGACCAGGTCGGTAACCAGCTGCTCGAAGGTGTAAGTGGACGGATCGGCGGGGTTCGACGTATCGCGGTGACCGCGAAGATCGGGGGCGACCACCCGGCGGGTCTCCGACAGCGGGCCGTGGACGAAGGTGAAGTCGGTGCGGGCGCCGGTGAAACCGTGCACCAGAACCAGCGGCGGCGCTCCCCGGCCGGCGTCGTCGTAAGCCATGGAGATGTCGCCGATGTCGATGTGAGCGGTGGGCATGGTCGACGACTGTAGAGCGGCACGAAATCGGCGCGCATATCGCGGCAAGGGGCCAGACTGGTCCGATGTCGAGGAGCCAACTCACCGTCTTGACGCTGGCGGTGTTCGTGCTCGCCGGTTCGGTGGGCCAGGTCCTCCCGTTGCTGAGCGAACTGGAGACCGAGTTCGACCTGCCCCCCATCGGAGTGGGTCTGCTGGCGGGCACCGCGTTCTTCGCCAGCGTGGCCGGCCAGCTCTCTCTGGCCCCGCTCGCTGATCGGGGCCACACCAACCAACTGCTCATCGGTGCACTGGTTGCCTCGGCCATCGGCTCGGCCCTGTTCGTGGTGGCCGACGGCCTGCCGCTGCTGGTCACCGGACGCTTCATCACCGGCCTGGGTCTGGGGGCCTTTCTCCCCGCCGCTCGCGGCCTGGTGGCCGCCCAGAACCCCGACAAGGCCGGGCAGTTGCTGGGCCGACTCCAATCGGTCGAGCTGGCCGGATTCCTCACCGGGCCCATCATCGGAGCCGAGCTGGCCGGTGTGTACGGCCTCGAAGCACCGTTCCTGGCCTACGCCGTCGCCGCCGCCGCCCTGGTCCCCGTCGTGATGGTGCTGCGGTTGCCGCACCTGTCCGCCACCCGGTCGTCGACCCGACCCACCGGGCAGGTCACCCGGGCCTTGCTGCGGCGACCGCCGGTCCAGGTCGCGGTGTTGTTGTCCATCGCGCTCATCGCCCCCGCCGGGTTGTACGAGGCCGTGTGGGACATCTACATCGAGGATCGAGGTGGATCCGACCGTCTGGTAGCCCTCAGCCTGGCCATGTACGGCCTCATGTTCGTGGTGATGGCTCCCATCGGCGGCCGTCTGGCCGACCGTCGTGGACCGGTACCGGTCGGTCTGATCGCCGCCACGCTGATCGTGCCCATCACGGTGATCTACGGCTGGATCACCGTGCCCCTGACCGCCGCCTTCCTGGTGACCGGCGAGGCGTTCCTCAACGGGTTGGGTATGCCGTCGGCCCAGTCGGCCATGGCTCGGGCCACCCGTCCGGGCGAACAGGCAACCGGTCAGGGGCTGGCCGGCGCCAGCGGCGAGGTGGCCGCCGGTTGTCTGGCCCTGATCTCGGCTCCGATCTACCGCGAGTTCGGTGCCGAATGGCTGTTCTCGGGCGTGGCCGTGGGCATCGCCCTGGTGACGCTGGCCGCCTACCGACGCTCAGGCCGGAGCGGCGTCGTCGCTGCGCTCGAGGAGCACCACGACTCCGTCGCCTGACGACAGCGACGCCGACTCCCCGGCGACCTCGACCGCGACCACATCCTCGAGGGCGTCGACCAGCTCGACGTAGTCGGACGCGTCGGAGCAACCGATCTCGGAGTACGACAACTCCACGAACCGAATGTCGCCATCGGCGGTGGACAGGCTGCCGAACATCTCGTTGCAGCCGAGGAACCCGCTGACCCCACCCCCACTGGAGATGGTGAGGACCACACCATCGGGAGCGTCGGTGTCACCGGCACTCACCACGGTCCACGACCCGACCAACTCGGTGGGAACGTCGGGGGGCTGGGTGACCGGAATGGTGGCAATGGTGTCGGGAACGGTGGTGGACGCGCCGTCGTCGCCGTCGGATCCACAACCCGTGGCCACCAGGGCCAAGGCCGCCAGCACCACCAACAATCCCCCCACGATCAGTTTCATGCCCCCACGGTCTAGTGCATCACCCGACATGGATCGGGTCAGGCGGCCAGCACCACGGGCGTCCAGTCGAGCACCGACACCGGATCCTCACCGTCACGATGGGCGAAGCCCTCAACTCTGATGGCCAACAGCCGGCCGTCGTCGACGGCCAATTCGTCGACCAAGGTGTGGCGGAACGAGAGCAGGTCGCCCTCGAACGCCGGACCGGTGTGGGCACACTCATGCCAGGCGACGACCGTCGCCATACCGTTCACCACCCGGCTGAGCGAGGCCTGCGCCAGACCGACCACGTGGCCGCCGTACACCAGGCGCTCGGGGTAGGGCGAGTGAGCGGCGTTGCGGTGGACGAAGGCCAGGTTGTGGGTGAGGCGCACAAGCCCGGTGGCGTGATCGACGATGTCGAGCATGGGGTCGGGAACAGTGGTCCCCTTCTCCCATGCCGTCGGTTCACCCAGCTGCGACAGCGGCCAACGACAGGCGGCCAGATCGGTGAACGACGCCAGGTCGAGCTGGCTGTCCCCGCCCCCGAGCTCGTCGTCGTACCCGGGCAGCTCGTTGTCGCCGACCGGCAGCATGGGGCACCGCTCGTAGGTGACCGCCTCCTCACCGTCGGCGGTGGTGACGATGTCGACCAGCACCTTGCCTCGGCCCGGTCGGTCGGGACGCACGCTGCCGTCCTGGCAACCGATCACCTTCACCACCGTTTCGAGCGTCTGGCCTTCGAACACCGGTCGGTGGACCCGAATACCGCGGTAGAACAGGTTGGCGATGGCCCGGCGGCTCACCGTGGTGCTGAGCCCGATCGACAGTTGCATCAACAGTCCGGGGCTCACCAGCGCCCGATCATCACCGGTGACCGACGACGACAGGCGCCGATCGAGCGACAACGGCAATCGCTCCCCGACCGTGGCCTGGTAGTACGCACACATCCCACTGTCGATGGTGACGCCGGGTTGGCGGGGCAGTTCGTCGCCGGGGGCCAGATCGCCGTAGAAGGGTCCGTCGAGGGGGATGCTCATGGGCGTCGATGCTGCCGGGCCGCCCGCCGATCTGTCGAGCCGGAGTGCAGAAATCGCCGCCACCCCGCGTTCCGAACCGCGGTCACGCTCTTCGACGCTTCTGGTAGTGCCACGGCACGCCCTGCCTGTCGCGGCACTACCAGAATTGCGGGAGACGAAGTCGTGGTGGGTCGTACGGTTGGGTATGCCTGGTTCACCCCGCCTGCCGTGGCGCGACCTGCCCGACACCGTGCGGCGCACCATCGAGGACCATGTCGGAGTGGTGACCGAAGCGGTCAACGCCACCAGCGGGTTCTCTCCGGGGTTGGCGGCCCGCTGCCGGCTGGCGTCGGGCGAGACGGTGTTCATCAAGTCGGTGTCCACCGATCAGAACCCGATCTCGCCGGGCATGCACCGTCACGAAGCCCGGGTGGCGGCCCAGTTCCCCGCCGGTCTTCCTGCCCCTCGGTTGCGACAGGTGTTCGACGACGGCCACTACGTGACCCTCATCTACGACTGCATCGACGGCCACAACCCGACCATCCCCTGGGCCGCCGACGAGCTAACGGCCACCCTCGCCGCGCTGGAGGACATCAGTCGGTGGACCGTGCCGAGCCCGGTGGCCGGTCTGGTTCCGATGACGGAGCTGCTCGCCGACGAGTTCGATGGCTGGAGTCGTCTGGCCGAGGTCGATGCCTCCGACATCGATCCATGGTTCCACGACCACCTCGACGAGCTGGTCGGTTGGGAACGGGCCTTTTTCGAGATCGACCACGGTGATGCCCTCGTGCACCTCGATGTCCGCTCCGACAACCTGGTGATCGACACCACCGGCCAGATCTGGCTGGTCGACTGGGCCAACGCTGCCCTCGGTGACCCGTGGGTCGACCTGGCCGCCATGTTGCCGTCGGTCACCATGGAAGGTGGACCGCCGGCGGCCGCGTTGTGGGCCCGTTCCCGGTTCGACGCCACCACCAACACCGACGACCTGACGGCGTTCGTCGTGGCCATGGCCGGCATGTTCACCCAGCGCTCCCGCACCCCACCCCCACCGGGTATCCCCACCCTGCGGACGTTCCAGGAGGCCCAGGCCGGACCGGCCCGCGACTGGGTCCGCCACCTACTCGACCCCTGACGTTGATGCTTCTGGGAGTGCAGCGCCACGCAGAGCGTGTCGCTGCACTACCAGAACGCATGGTTTTGAGAAGCTTCGGTTGGATCAGGAGGGGTCGGACTC
>JBPCTQ010000024.1:0-9449 GCA_051011595.1 Acidimicrobiales bacterium | reverse complement strand
CGGCGAAGAAGCGGCGCCCGTATTCGAAGACACCACCTCGCAGGATGGGCTCGTCGGGACCGGCGAATCCCAGGCCGTGGCGGGCCAGTGCGTAGCGGTCGGCATCCACGGTCTCGCCGTCGGTGTGTCGGCCGATGTCGCGGCGAACGGCGCCCGACGATCGGCCCAGCTCGACGATCTGATGATCGACGTCGGCCGCGTCGGCCACGGCGCGGGCCACGGCCAGCTCGGTGTCGGACAGCGAGGGAAATCGTTGCGTGTAGGTGCGAACCCGACAACCGCTGTGCAGGGCCGCGGCAAGGACCGTACGGGAGTCGAGTCCGGCGGTCAGCGCCACCCACACCGTCGGACGATCGGCGAGCGACTCCAGCTGCGTGGTGAGGCTGTCGGCCAGCACCGCGGCCCGATCATCGATCGAACCCTCCATCGGCGTGGGCAGAGGGGCCAGGGTCTGTTCACCGGAGGTCACGTCGACCGAGGTGGCGGGCAACAGTTTGGTGGTGCCGACCCGTCCCGACCCGGGCAGGGGGTGCCAGTTGAGGCTGTACCAGGCCAGGCGGCGGGCAACAGGGGATGCACCCGAGTGAGCCGCCATCAACGACGGGCTGTTGGAGAACACCGGGCCGTGCTCGCCCGCAGTGGTGTACACGCCGAGCAGGCTGCTGGTGTCGGTGGTGAGTGACTCACCGTCGATGGTGACGTAGCGCCCACCCCACCCGTCGGGATCGTCGCGGCCACCACGAAGGGCCGGGCCCATCACGATCTGGCCGCCGTCGTCGGTGACGGGCAGGGTCGGGCAGTGATGCAGATACCGATCTCCCGACAGCTTTCGCGACGACCAGCCCGGCACGGGCGGCCGTTGGTCGGGCCCGATAAAGAACTGGCGCCGGTGCGGCGTGAAGGCGGCGGTCATGGAGCGTCGAGGGCATCGAGGACACCCTGCGCGAAACGCCTCGCCATCTCCTCCACCGACAGTCGCATTGCGCTGCGACGACAGCCCTCCCGAAGCTGTTCCAGCCGCTCGGGAGCGGCCAGCAGCTCGTGGACCGCCGCCGCGTAGGCCGCCGGATCGGTGCCCTCCGGCAGCACCAGGGCGTTCTCGCCGTCGACCACGTACTCGATCTCGGGTGCGTGGAAGGGAAGATCGACCGTCACCACCGGCAGCTCCAGGGCGAAGGCGTCGACCACGTTCAGGCCCACCAGCCCGGGCAACAGGAAAAGGCTCGAGAGCGACGCGTACCGAGCCCGGTCGGCGCCGAACGTCGGGCCGATGAAATGGACCCACGAGTGCGCTTCTGCCGCGGCTCGCACCCGATCGGCCTCCGGGCCGTCGCCGATCACGATCAACTCGAAGTCCGGCCGGTGCCGGCGGATGATCTCGGCCGATTCGATCAGGAAGTCGGGTCGTTTCAGGTCGTACAAACCACCCATGAACAGTCCCACCGGACCCGTTCCCAGGCCCAGCTGCCGGCGACAATCCTCGAGGTCGGCGTCGGTCACCGCGTCCATGGCTGCGGCCAGGTCGGTGGTGTCGGACGAGTTCTGCACCGAGGTGATGCGGTCAGCCGGGAACCCCAGGCTCTCCACCTGGCGGACACCGAGGTCGTTGTAGGCGAAGAACCAGTCGGCCCGGTTGGTGAGGAACCGTTTGAGCCACTCGCCCACCGCGCTCTCCCGACCGGCCCGCAGGTTGCGGCCGTGACCCCAGAGGGCGAGCCGCGTGCCGAGCAGGCGACGTCCGAACATGAGCGGGTAGTTCAACAGCAGGCGACTGGCCTGCTCACACACCACCAGGTCGCTACGACGGGCGTCGGCCAACCCTGGTTGCCACAGGACCTCTCGCGAACCCACGGGCAACGTCCGCAGGCGGCGGAACTCCGACCACGTCAGGGCCACCACGTCGCCCTTGGCCCGATCCTCGTGGCTTCCCTGTCCGTGGAGCAGTCGGAGACGGACACCCTGATCGGCCAGTTGGCGGCGAAGGTGCTGGTAGAAGGCCACCCGGTAGTTGTAGAGACCTTTGATGAGCACGGTGGCCACCGGGGCACCGTCGTCGAGCTCGGCTACGGCATCGTCACCGGCCTCCTGGAGCGGTGTGGAGCTCAGCACCGGCAACGGACCTCCGGCGCCGCTACGGCTGCGGCGACCGAACTGGCCTCGGACCTTGGCACCGAACACCGGCGGCCACGACACCGCCGACTTGGCGAGGTGGCCGGCGGCGGCAACCCGCCGCCCGCCCAACATCGCCGATCCCGCCTGGCGGAAGTGGAGCTGGGACCGGACTCGCTGCTCGCGGCTGAACCGAGCCACGGGCGAGGCCGCCGCTTCGTCGGCGCGAAACTCCTCGAAGGTGGGAACGGGCCGATCGGCCCGACTGGCTCCAATGGCCGCTTCGACGTACCGGTAGCGCTCGGCCACGGCATGGCCGTCGGCCGTCGACATCGATTGGTCGTGGATGCGGTAGCCGAAGCCCCGGTCGGGGTCGACGATCACCGGCCCCCGGTCGGCGAGTCGGGTGAACAGACCAACGTCCATCACCGGCCCGAAGTCGGGATCGAATCCGCCGACCGCCCGGGCCGCGGCGGAGTTGATGATCGCGGCGGGAAAACACAGTTCGAAGAACCGTGCTTCGTCGACCCATTGGCGCCACTCGTCGATGGTGGTCGGCCCCAGATCCTTGCGACCCAACAGAACGGGCTCGTCGGGGGTGCCCCCGGCCCGCCGGGCGAAGCTCCCGACCACCAGGGGCTCCGGCTCTTCGTCGAACCGGGCCAACAGCGTCGGAATCCGCGGTTCGAGCACCAGATCGTCGTCGCCCATGAAGGTGATCAGCGGGGTGGTGGCGCCATCGAGCGCGGTGCTGTGCGACTCGTGGATGCTCACCCGTTCGTCGAGGACGGTCACCTCGGTGGGGCCGTCCCATTGCTCGATCAGCGGGGCCAACCGCTCGGTGGTACCGGCTTCACAGCCGTTGAGGACGAGGTGGAAGCGGGTGCCGGGTGGGGTGGTGTCGAGCAGGCTGGTGATGGCAGCCTCGAGGTACCCGGGACGGCCGATCGTGCAGAGGGCAACCGTCAGATCCGACGGCGAATACCGGGACGCCATCGTGGTCAGGCCTGAGCGGCCTCGACGAGCTCCTTGAAGATGTCGTCCAGACTCCGGGTGATCTCCCAGTCGGGATAGTGGGCCCGCAGCTTGGTGAGGTCGCTGTAGTAACAGATGTGGTCGCCGATGCGGGCATCGTCGACGTAGTCGTATTCGATCTTGGTACCGATGAGGCTCTCGACTCGCTGGAAGGCCTCGGTCATCGACACCGAGTTCTCCCGACCACCGCCGAGGTTGTACACCTCACCCGGGCGGGGAGCCTTGCGGAACTCTTCGAACGCCAACAACACATCGTGGCTGTGGATGTTGTCGCGGACCTGTTTGCCCTTGTATCCGAAGACCCGGTAGCGCCGACCGCGCACCGACGTGTTGATCAGATACGACAAGAAGCCGTGGAGCTCCACTCCCGAGTGGGCCGGGCCGGTGAGACACCCGCCCCGGAAGATCCCGACCGGCATGTCGAAGTAGCGGCCGTACTCCTGGGCCACCACGTCGCCGGCCAGCTTCGAGGCTCCGAACAACGAGTGCAGGGACTGGTCGATCGGGAAGTCCTCGGCGATCCCGTCGGCGTAGGCCGGGTCGGCGAAGTCGTAGCGGGTGTCGTGTTCGGTGAGCTCGAGGTGATTGGGACCATCGCCGTAGACCTTGTTGGTGCTGACGTGGATGAACGGCGATTCACGGCAGTGGTTGCGAGCGGCCTCGAGCATGTTGATGGTGCCCACCGCGTTGACGTCGAAGTCGAGCAGTGGAATCTCGGCCGCCTTGTCGTGAGACGGCTGGGCGGCACAGTGCACCACCATGTCGGGACGAACCTCGGTGAACAACGAATCGATTCCGTCCCGATCCCTGATGTCGAGGTCGACGTGGCGGAAACGGCTGGTCTCGGCCAGCAGCCGATCCCGATTCCAGGTGGTGTCACCCCCCTCACCGAAGAAGGTGGCCCGCAGGTTGTTGTCGAGTCCGATGACATCGGCACCACGTTCGTCGTAGAAACGAACAGCTTCGCTGCCAATGAGACCGCTGGAACCGGTGACGAGCACCTTCATGGGACATCGGGGGTGTCGTGGTGGTCGTTCTGCACACTCGCCTGCATTCTCGGGGCGATCACCGTCGCCGTTCTCAACCCCACAATGTACAAGGTCTGGCCGGATCGACCAGCACCCCCAATAAGGGGAAATCCGCAGGTGACTCGTCGCTCGAAGGTGCAGTCGGTAGCCTCTGAGGTTCGGCGAGGCAACCTTTCGCGGCACCATGACACCCACCGGACCCCGGCAGGGCGGATGATCGACAACGGAAAACAGAATGTGCTCGGGGTCCTCGTCGATGCCGTCGATTACGACGCCTCGGTGATGCGAATCCGCGACGCGGCCATCGACGGACACGGCTACAGCGTGTCGGCGTTGGCCGTACACGGTGTGATGTCGGGGGTCGACGATGACGAACACCGCTACCGGCTCAATCACCTAGATCTGGTCACACCCGACGGTCAACCGGTGCGCTGGGCCGTCCGCTGGACCGGCGGGCCCGCCCTCCCCGACCGGGTCTACGGCCCTGAGCTGACCCTCCGGGTGTGCGAGATGGCACGCGACCAACAGCTCCCGGTGTTCTTCTACGGCAGCACAGCCGATGTGCTCGAGCTCCTGGCCACCAACCTCACCAGGACCTACCCGGGCCTGCAGATCGCCGGATCCGAGCCGTCGCGCTTCGGGCCCACCAGCGCCGACGAACAGCTCGAGATCGCGGCCCGCATCAAGGAGTCAGGGGCCCGCATCACCTTCGCCGGGCTGGGTTGCCCTCGCCAGGAGGTCTTCGCCTACGAGTACCGTGACCTGCTCGACATGCCCGTCCTGGCCGTCGGAGCCGCCTTCGACTACCACGCCGGTGTGCTCAAGGAGCCACCGGACTGGGTCCAGCGGGTGGGTATGCAGTGGGCGTACCGGCTGGGACAGGATCCCAAACGCCTCTGGCATCGGTACACCGTGCTCAACGGCCGGTATCTGTCGAAGGTCCTCGGCCAGCGCCTGGGGTTGGTGTCCTACGATCCGCAGCGGCTCCCGGTGTCGCCGAGTCCGCTTCGTTACGGCTGATCTAGCTTCCGCTGCCGCGGCCGACGGCGCCCAGCGTGCGGAACAGGATCTTCACATCGCCGACGAGGGTGATGTGCTCGACGTACTCGAGGTCTTTGTCGACGTTCTCGTAGAGCATTCCCTGACGATCGGGTGAGACCTGCCACAAACCGGTCATGCCGGGACGAACCTGGTGCCGGGGATGGTCGACCAGGTCGTGTTGCTCGGCGATGTGGGCCAGTTCGGGCCGCGGCCCCACCAGGCTCATCTCGCCCCGCACGACGTTGAGCAGCTGCGGCAACTCGTCGAGGCTCGTCTTGCGGATGCGACGCCCCAGCGAAGTGTGCCGAGGGTCGTCGTTGGTCTTGTGCACCCGACGACGATCGTGGCCGCTGAATTGGCCGCCGTGCTGGCGCCGATCCTGGCGCATGCTGCGGAACTTGAGGACCTCGAACGGTTCTCCGTCCTGGCCGATGCGTACCTGTTTGAAGAAGACCGGGGATCCCAGCCGGATCCGCACGGCGATGGCGGTGACCATCAGCACCGGACTGAGCAGCACCAACAGCACAAGCCCACCAACGAAGTCGAACCCCCGTTTTACCCATCGTTCATAGGGTCGGACCCGGCGCACGTGATCAGGCACCACGCGGAGTGTTCGAGCCCGGCCTTCTGACCAGGTGTTCTCCTCGGGCACGGGAGCGTCTTGGAACGGCGACGAAGCGGTCATGAAACCGTTGGTACAGGAGAGATCATCATCTGGTCGCGGGCCGTCTCGGTCCGAAGACAATGGTGGAAGGTTCGCCGACCGACTGTCAAACTCCGCTGCTGGAACACCACGACCGCGCTCAGTGGGCGAACGGAGAGAGGAGTTCGACCAGATCCTCCACCGCTTCGTCGAGGGTGTCGAGGCAGTTCCGATAGTGGCGTTTGGCCCGACCGTGCGGATCGGGCACGTGATCGGGGCCGCGGTCGCCCATGAGATCCGCGGCCTGGCGGCCTTCGGTGAGCGCACCCAACCACTCGTCGAGGTTGCCCTGTACCGGTTGGAACCGGCCCGCTTCGATCAGGCCCAGCAGGGTGTGGATCCGGTGGCCCACATCAGGAGCCATCACCACCAGCTCGCGGGCATGACGCCGCTCCATGGTGACCACGACGTCGGCGCCACGGAGTCGTTCCTCATCGATGACGCGGCTGCGATGATCGCCCACATTGGTTCCTCGACCCAGGGCCAGCGCGGCCATGGTGGCGTCGGCCGGCCGGCCGTCTTCGAGGAACCCGGCGCTCCCGACCGACAAGTTGAGCCCTCGGGCCGCGCCGCGGTCGCGAACCATCTGCGCCGCCACCGGGGATCGGCAGATGTTGGCGGTGCAGATGACCAACACGCCGGTGCTGGTGGGAGGATCGATCTCGGGCCCGGACATCGCCGCAGAGGATACTGGTGTCACGGGAGATCCCCTTGGATGTCGGGGTTGGCCGCCGACAGGATCAACACCGTCCCCTCACACCACCGCACGATGTCTTTGTCGCTCCAGCCAACCCAACAACACCGCTATGGCTCGCGGGTCGTGACGCAGCCGATGGCCCGCGCCGGAGATGATGCGGAGATCGGCGGAACCATGGGCTTCGGCCACCGCCCGCGCATCGAGCTGGGGAACCAGGTCGTCGTTGCTGCCGTGCATCACCAGCAAGGGCCGGGGGGCCAGCTGCGCGGCCGACGACTCGGCGCGGTGACTCGACAGCCCGGCCGACCACTCGTCGAAGGACTCGGGATAGTCGGCCGTGCGGATCGTGCCCACTTCGCGGGCGTGCTCGAGCAACTGGCGAGGCGCCCCGGCCCAATCGGCGAAATCGGCCGGAGCCGCAACCGCGGCCACACCCCGGATGTCGGGATCGGCGGCACCGGCACAGACCGCCAGGCTGCCTCCGGTGCCGAAACCGGCCAGCCACACACCACCGATGGTCTCCGAGGCCCGCACCGAGGCCACCACGTTGGCGATGTCGTCCATCCAGCCCGACAACGAGAAGTCGCCCTCGGAGCCACCACAACCCCGGAACTGGAAGCTCGCCGCCACCCAGCCCATGGTGGTGGCCACCCGCTCCACCAGCGCCGGAAAGCCGCTGTAGGAGTTGGCGCCGCCCCCGGGGGCCGACGGGAACCCGTGGGTGAGCACCAACGCCGGCGCGGCATAGTCGCCCGCGGTGGCCGGCCGGGCCACATGGGCCTGCAGGGCCAACCCGTCACTGTCGATGGCGATTTCGGTCACCACCGCCGATCAGGCCTGATGATGTCGGTACCCGCGGTTGCGGGCTTCGGCCAACGAATCCGGCCCGAAACACAGGTATTGCTCGGACGCCATCAGCTCTTCGATGACACTCTCGTCCTCGACGGCGTCGACGTCGTACACCACCTGGGTGCGCTTGTCGCCCAGCCAGCGGTGTTCCTCGAACTTGGTCGGTCGGTCCATACCTTCTCCGTGTCGACGCTGTCCGGGAGGGTATCGGCCCCGTGCCCGCGAAAGGAACCGATGACCTCCCCGGTACACTCCCACTCCTGCGGGCACCCTCGATGACCGATTCGTCACTCACTTCTGACCCATTCGTTCGGCGCACGGCCATCACGGCGGCAATCGTCGCCTTGGTCCTCGCCATCGCCGGCATGGCCGCCTATCTCCTCACCCGCGACTCGGCCGACCCCGACTTCACCGTGGCCATCGGGCTCGTCTCCCCCACCGACGAGAACCGGGTGGCGCCGGGCCTGGTCGACTGCCCGACCACCGAGCAGGCAACGTCGCCCCTCGCGGGGAGTTCGTTCGCCGACTCCACTCCACCGGCCGAACGGTCGGCCTTCGGCGCCGGCCAGCTGGTCGCGTACAACCTCCGTGTCACCACGGCGGACGGCGCTCCCGACAACGGCCGTTTCGTTCTGCGATTCTCCGACGCCTTCGAGCCACGGCTTCGATGTGGATTCTTGTCCACCGCGGACCCGGCCACCACCGCCGACGGTGTGGTCATGACGTGGGTGGATGCATCGGGGGCCGAAGCTGCGGGCCAGATCGAGCTCACGTCGATGCCACCATCGGAGTCGGTGGTCATTCAGCTGTGGGTCGAGCTGCGCCGGGGTGAGGAACCGAGCCGGCAGATGTCGTTGGCCGTCACCGCGGGGGCCGACACCGTGGCCGACCCGGTCACCCGAGCCGAGCGGGCCAGCCTGGGCCTGCCCGCCACCGCGGCCGGCGAGCCCAACCTCGTGATCGACGATGGCACCGAAGCGGCTCCCCTGGGCGATTCGTTCACCACCAGCTACACGGCCACCAACAACACCAGCGCCGTTCTCAACGGGGTGAACCTGGTGGCGTCGATCGACGCCGGCGCCACCGTCACCGGCGCCCGCGTGGCCGACACCACCGGCTTCGCCACCACCTGCCGCACCCGCGGTGGCCGGCTGGAATGTGACCTGGGCTTCCTCAATCCGGGAGAGTCGGTCACCATCAACGGCACCGTTCTGGTCGACGCCTCGGCGGTCACGTTCTGGGGCCGAGATCAAGGCCCGTGCAACAACGACGACCAGCAGGATCTGTGCCAGCGGGCCACGCTGGAGTGGGCTGGACCCTTCAGTTCCGACGAACTCGAGACGTCGGAGGTCACCAACGTCGACGACGCCTCGGTGTTCAGCATCGCGGCCGAACCGGCGGTGGAAACCGGCTACCGACTGGGTTCGGTGACGGTCAACATCCTCGTCACGACCGACCTGCCCCAGGCCACGCTGACCGATGTCTCCACCACGGGTTGTCCGCTCGCCACCTACGCCGCCGGCGACACCGATCAGGGCGCCGCCCTCGCCGATGCGGTGTTCGCCACCGACGGTGATGGTGTGCTCAATGCCGGCGAGCTCTGGCTGTTGACGTGTGCCGCCCGTCAGTACGACGAAGGGCTGATCGAGGTGGTCGTCGCCGGAACAGCCGACGGCCTTCCCGGTCGTTCGGTCACCACGATCGAAATCGAGGTCATCGATCCGATGGTGACGATGGAGCGCACCGAAGGGGCGGAGGTCACGTGGACGGTCACCAACAGCGGCGATGTCGCCCTCGACAGCATCGCCGTGTCGGCTCCCGGATGTGAGCCGACTCGGACGGGGAACGGCGACGGTGACACCGTCCTCGATGTGGCCGAGGTGTGGACCTACTCGTGCCCCAGCGGCGCCGGAGTGGGACGGGTCTTCGCCATCGATCCCCTCGGGGCCACCGTGTCGGGGGCCGACGAGACCGCCGACAGCTGACG
>JBPCTQ010000023.1:0-33792 GCA_051011595.1 Acidimicrobiales bacterium | reverse complement strand
CCGTCGACGACGCCGGCCGGCCGGCGCTGCGCCTGGCCCTCAAGACCCGAGAACAGCACATTCGTCGCGAGAAGGCCACCTCCAACATCTGCACGGCCCAGGTCCTGCTGGCCAACATCGCCGGCCTCTACGCGTGCTGGCACGGTCCCGACGGGCTCACCGCCATTTCCGAGCGGGTGCGCGACCTCACCACCTCGCTCGCGGCCGCGCTCGATGCCGCCGGGGTCGACGTGGTCACCGATGTGTGGTTCGACACCATCACCGTCCGGGTGCCCGGCCGGGCCGACGCCGTGGCCGAGCATGCCCTCGGCAACCGCATCAACCTGCGCCGGATCGACGCCGACACGTTGGGGATCAGCCTCGACGAGGCCAGCAACGAAACAGTCGTCGCCGCCGTGTGCTCGGCCTTCGGCGCAGCCGCTCCCGAGTCGGCTGCATCACCGGCACCTCTGCCCTCGGGGCTGGCCCGAACCACGCCGTTTCTCACCAACGAGGTCTTCTCCGCCCATCGCAGCGAGACCCAGATGCTGCGGTACCTCCGCGAGTTGTCCGATCGCGACATCGCCCTCGATCGGTCGATGATCCCGTTGGGCAGCTGCACCATGAAACTCAACGCCACCACCGAGATGGAGGCCATCACCTGGCCCGAATTCGCGGCGATCCATCCGCACGCCCCGGCCGACCAGCTCGCCGGCTACCACCAGCTGATCGCCGAGCTCGAAGCCATGCTGGTCGACATCACCGGATACGACGCGGTGTCGCTGCAACCCAACGCCGGCAGCCAGGGCGAACTGGCCGGGCTCCTGGCCATCCGGGCCCATCACCGGGCCAACGGCGACCACGAACGAGATGTCTGCCTGATCCCGGCGTCGGCCCATGGCACCAACGCCGCCTCGGCCGTGATGGCCGGCATGGATGTGGTCGTGGTCGAGTGTGACGACCGCGGCGACATCGACGTGAGCGACCTCACGGCCAAGTCCAGCGAACACCGCGATCGCCTGGCCGCCCTCATGATCACCTACCCCTCCACCCATGGCGTCTTCGAGTCCGCCATCAGCGAGATCTGTGCGCTCATCCACGACCACGGCGGCCAGGTGTACCTCGACGGGGCCAACCTCAACGCCATGGTGGGAGTGGCCCGACCAGGCCGGTTCGGGGCCGACGTCAGCCACCTGAACCTGCACAAGACGTTCTGTATCCCCCACGGAGGTGGCGGCCCGGGAGTTGGACCGGTGGCCGTGGCCGCTCACCTGGCCCCATACCTTCCGTCGGATCCGATGGCCGCCCCACCGGGCCTGGTGGGAGCCATCTCGGCCGCGGTCCAGGGTTCGGCAGCCATCCTGCCCATCTCGTGGGCCTACATCGCCATGATGGGGACGGCCGGGCTACGCCGGGCCACCGCAGTGGCGATCCTGAACGCCAACTACATCGCCTCCCGACTCAAGGGCACCTTTCCGGTGCTGTACGTCGGACAGAACGACCGGGTCGCCCACGAGTGCATCATCGATGTGCGACCGGCCAAGGACCAGGGCATCTCCGTCGACGACATCGCCAAACGACTCATCGACTACGGATTCCACGCCCCCACCATGTCGTTCCCGGTGGCGGGCACCTTGATGGTCGAACCCACCGAGTCCGAATCCAAAGCCGAACTCGACCGGTTCTGTGACTCCATGATCGCCATCGGCGCCGAGATCGACCGGGTCGGTGCCGGAGAATGGCCGGCCGACGACAACCCACTGGTGGGCGCTCCGCACCCGGCCGACGTGGTCACGGCCGACGAATGGGCCCATCCGTATCCCCGTTCGTTGGCCGCCTACCCGCGGGCCGACCAACGTCAGGTCAAGTATTGGCCACCGGTCGGCCGAATCGACGGTGCCCACGGCGACAAGAATTTGGTCTGTTCCTGCCCCTCGGTTGACAGCTATCGTTGAAGGTCACGTCACGTAGGGTGGCCAACCACGGCCACTCTCGGTACTTTTGACGGGAGTGGAACGGACCCGTTCGGGTCGGAGCGGAGAGTTCGTTGTTCTTCAACATCGATTTCGAGGTCACCAATCGCTGCAACGCGTCGTGTGACTTCTGCCCCCGCGACGCCACTCCGCATCAGGGGTTGATGTCCGAGGAGGTCTTCGACCGCGCCCTGGCCAACCTCACCGTGTTCCGGGACCGGGTCAACGAACAGCTTCCCGAGTGGGGCATCCAGGTCTTCCTGTGCGGTCTGGGTGAACCGCTGCTCAACAAACGCATCGGCGACTACGTCGAGAAGACCAAACGGGCCGGCTTCACGTGTGGCCTGGCCTCCAACGGCGCCCTGCTCGACGAACGCCGCAGCAACGCCATCCTCGATGCCGGTCTCGACAGCATCGCCATCAATGTGTCCGAGATCGACGACGAGTACGAAGCCATCTACAAACTCCCGTTCGAGAAGACCCGCAACAACGTGGTCCGTTTCGCCGAGATGGCCGACGGCCGCTGCGACGTCAGCATGGTGATCGTCGATCACCGCGACGACCTCGGCCACGTGCGCAAGATGCGCAAGTACTGGGCTCAGTACGGACTGACCGACACCATCCGCTACGACATCATGAACCGCGGCGGCGCGCTCTACGTCGACACCATGCAGTTCGACGAGTTGCCCGAGGCAGCCGAAGCTCGCCAGCTGCTCGCCGACCGGGGCGTGAGCGAACCGCTGTGTGGTGCACCCTTCGTGCTCCCCTTCGTCGGCTACGACGGCCAGTACTACCTGTGCTGTTCGGACTGGACCAAGAAGGCGCCCCTCGGCAGCGTGTTCGACGAGTCCTTCGTGTCCACCCTCGATCGCAAACTCGACTACGTTCTGACCCGCGACCCCGTATGCAAACACTGCAACCATGACCCCATCAACAAAGTGGCCGAGAAGCTCATCGCGGTGCGGTCGGGTGCCGCCACCGCCGATGACCTCGAGGCGCTGCTCACCGAGCTCACCACCGGCAACAACGACATCAACACCCTGATCTCGGGGCTCCGCCAGCTGGCCGAGCCCTCGGAGATGGCGCCTGCTCGGCGGCGCATCCCCATCTCCATCGAATAACCGACACACTTCCCCGCCAGGCTTCCCCGGGTCGGGGGCGGCGAGCACCCACCCCCGATCATCATTGCGACATTTTCGGTCCCCCGTGCGTCTTTGGGGTGTGCCGATCACTACTTTCGTGAAAAAGGTGCCTTCGACCCAGGCGGCTGGGTCACCTGGCACTGTCCTGATCCTCAACCCCTTTCATACCCTTGGAACCCATGACAACTCTGGAGGCGTCACCTGAGGTCATCGACCTCCGGGAACCCCAGTTCATAGACCTTCGGGTGCTACGAACTCGCCTCAATGCCCTCAGCCCGGAAGACATCTTCCAGTTCTGCATCGATGTCACCACGAGCCGGTCCGGCCCGTACGTCATCGCCAGTCAGAACATGCACGGTGTCCACACCTACCTGACCGATCAGGCCTTCGCGGCCCTGCACGAGCATCCGCGCACGCTCGTCCACATCGACGGCACCCCACTGTTGTGGCTGGGCCGGATGAAGGGATACGAGCTCTCGGGTCGCCATCGCACCGGCTGTATCGACTGGATCCCCGATCTGCTCGATCTGGCCATCGTGCGCGGCTGGAAGGTCTTCTACCTCGGCTCCACCGACGAGGTGTGTGAACGGGGATCGCTCGAGCTGCTCGATCGCCACCCCGGCCTCGATCTGCGCACCCGCAACGGCTACTTCGATGCGGCGCCCGACTCTCCCGAGAACTGGCGTGTCGTGCACGAGATCAACGACTACGCACCCGACATCTTGCTGGTCGGAATGGGCATGGGCCGCCAGGAGCGCTGGATCCACGACAACATCGAGGTGCTCGACGCGCAGGTCGTCATCACCACCGGGGCCATGATGGACCTGGTGGCCGGCGAGCTGCGCATGGCCCCGCGTTGGCTCGGACCGCTGGGTCTCGAATGGATGTTCCGGCTCTGGGACGATGCTCCGCGTGTCGCCCACCGTTACCTCGTCGAGCCCTGGTTGATCCTCTATCGATTGGCGCGCGGCGCCGGGCGTCGACCTTCCTCATGATGTTGCTGACGACCGCCGACGACTTCGGCTGGGACGAAGACACGGTCGTCACCACCATCGATCTGCTCGAACGGGGCATCATCCGGAACGCCTCGATCATGGCCAACGTGGCCGCCACCTCACAGGCCCTCGACTACGCGGCCGATCACCCCGAACACGGGTGGGGGGTCCACCTCACCTTCACCCGCGATGACACCGAGGCTCCCATCCTGCCCGCTCGGGAGGTCCCCGACCTGGTCGACGAAACCGGCTGCTTCCTGCCCGGACGACCAGCCCAGATCGGCGCCGCGACCGGTCGTTTTCCCACCGAGCAGCTGGTGGCCGAGATGACCGCCCAGCTCCAGCGAGTGATCGACCACGGTGTCGCCATCGACTACGTCGACTCACACAAACATCTGCACAAGTACCCGGGCTTCGGACGGGCCCTCGAGCAGGTCCTCCCCCACTTCGGCATCCACACCGTTCGCCGACCTCAGGATCAGTTCGTCGGATCGGTCTCCCGTCGACCTTCGGCGTGGTTCGGCCCGGCCCTGACCCGGCGGATCCGCGGGCGTTGGACCACGTCCGACCACTTCTTCATGGCCGACGGCGACCCCGATGTCGAGTGGTGGACCCACATCGACACCTCCATCGAAGGCAGCCTGGAGATCGGTTGTCATCCCGGGACAACCGAGCCGTGGCGCAACAACGAGCGACTCGGCATCGAGAGCGCGGTGCAGCGGCTCGACGCGGCCCCGCTCCGGTGGCGCGATCTGGCCAGCACCACCACTGCCGTCTGACCCCCCGGTTCTCGACCTGACAGAAGCCCGGATCTGCTGCGATCATCGACGCCGGACCGCACGTCCCCCGGGGAGCCTGCATGCACGTCGATCTCACGGATGATCAAAAGGACCTTCAGCTCGAGCTGCGCCAGTACTTCGCCGACCTGATGACCGACGATGTGAAGGGTCGGGTCAGCAGCGCGGAGTTCGAGGAGAACCCCGAGTACAAGGCCCTCATCCGTCAGGTGGGAGCCGACGGCTGGCTGGGAGTGGGATGGCCCACCGAGTGGGGCGGCAAGGGTTTCACGCCGATCGAGCAGTACATCTTCTTCAACGAGTCACAGGCCGCGGGCTGTCCCATCCCCTTCCTGACCACCAACACGGTGGGCCCCACGCTGCGGAACTTCGGGAGCGACGAGCAGCGGGAGTTCTTCCTTCCCAAGGTGCTGGCCGGTGAGATGCACTTCTCCATCGGTTACAGCGAACCCGAAGCCGGAACCGACCTGGCTGCCCTCCAGACCCGCGCCGTCAAGGACGGTGACGAATGGGTGATCAACGGCCAGAAGCTGTACACCAGCCTGGCCTACAACGCCGACTACATCTGGCTGGCGGCCCGAACCGATCCCGACGCCCGAGCGCACAAGGGGATCACCATGTTCCTGGTACCCGCCGACGCCGACGGATTCACGATCCAACCGTTCGAGACGTTCGGCCAGGCCCACACCACGGCCACCTTCTACGACGATGTTCGGGTTCCCCACTCGGCCATGGTGGGCGAGCTCAACGGCGGCTGGAATCTGATCACCAGCCAGCTCAACCACGAGCGGGTCTCGTTGTGTTCCTCGGGCCGACTGCTCCACCTGGTGGATCGAGCGGTGACATGGGCGACCGAGACCGAACTGGCCGACGGGCGTCGCGTGATCGACCAGGAGTGGGTGCAGCTCAAGCTGGCCGAAGCCAAGGCCCTGGTCGACTTCCTCGACCTGTTGAACTGGAAGGTCGCGTTCGACAACTCCCATGACCGGCTCAACCCGGCCGACGCCTCCAGTATCAAGGTGCACGGCTCGGAGTCGATGCATCGGATCTACCTCCTGCTCACCGAGATTCTCGGTGCGTCGGCTCATCTGCGGGATGCCGACACGCTGGCCGGCCAGGTGGAGGCCAGTTACCGCAGCGTGTGGGTGCTCACCTTCGGAGGCGGCACCAACGAGATCCAGCGCGACATCATCGGGATGGCCGGGCTCGGCCTGCCCCGCGAACAACGACGGAAGTGACGCAATACCAATGGACTTCACGCTCGACGAGAACGAACAGGCCGTCTTCGATCTGGCATCACAGATCCTCGGCGACAAACTCGACATGGAACGGCTGCGCGAGGTCGAAGCCGGCTCGGAGTGGTTCGACCGGGCGACCTACGCCGAGGTGGCCAAGGCGGGCCTGGTCGGTGTCGCCCTGGCCGAAGACGTCGGTGGCGGCGGTCAAGACCTGGTGGTGTGGGGGCAACTGTTGCGAGCCCAAGGGGCCCATGTGGCACCGCTCCCCCTGCTCCCCACCACCCTGGCCGGCCTGGCCATCGACCACCACGGCTCGACGGAACAGCGCCAGCGGCTGCTTCCCGGAGTGATCGATGGTTCCCGCGTGCTCACCGTGGCCGTCCAGGAACCGTACGACGACGAGGTCCGCACTCCGCGCGCTCAGGTCGATGGCGGCACCCTGACAGGCACCAAGACGGTGGTGGAGTTCGCCGAACCCGCCGACCAGATCGTGGTCACCGCACTCGACGACGATGGCGCGCCCCAGCTGTTCATCGTCGACCGAGCGGCCCACGGCATCACCGCCACCGCTTCCACCAGCACCCGCCTCGAACCGGTGCACGAGCTGACCTTCGACTCGACTCCGGCCGAGCAGCTCGGCGACGGCGGGGTCGACTGGCTGATCGACCGGCACCTGGCCGGGTTGTGTGCGACGCAGGTGGGGGTGAGCGAGACCGCGCTTCGGCTGACCGCGGAGTACACCAGCGAGCGTCAGCAGTTCGGTCGACCGATCGCCACCTTCCAAGCCGTCACCCAGCGCCTGGCCGACCAGTACATCAACGTCAACGGAATACGCCTCACCACGGCCGCCACCCTGTGGCGCCTGGCCCACGATCTTCCGGCCGACGACGAGGTTCTGGTGGCCAAGTGGTGGGCCAGCGAGCGGGCCCAGGACGTGGTCCACGCCACCCAGCACTGCCATGGCGGCATGGGTGTCAGCATCGACTACCCACTCTTTCGGTACACACTCTGGAGCAAACACCTCACCGTGTCGCTCGGTACCGGTACCCGCCAGCTCCGGGCCCTCGGGGCCCGACTGGCCGGCTGACCGGTGGCCGTCGCCGCGTTTCTCGGGCTCGGTGTGATGGGTCACCCCATGGCCGGGCATCTCGCCACCGCGGGCCATCAGGTCACGGTCTACAACCGCACCGCTACCAGGGCCGACCACTGGGTCGAGCAGCACGAAGGCCGGGTGGGGTCGACACCCGCCGAGGCCGCCGCCGACGCCGATGCGGTATTCATGTGTGTGGGCAACGACGACGACGTTCGGCAGGTGGCCCTCGGCGCCGACGGAGCCCTTGCGGCCATGGCCCCCGGGACGGTGCTGGTCGATCACAGCACCGCCTCCGCTGCGCTCGCCCGAGAGCTGCACGCGGTGTGCGCCGAGGCCGGTGTCGGCTTCGTCGACGCACCGATCAGCGGCGGCCAGAGCGGCGCCGAGCAGGGCATCCTCACCATCATGGCGGGCGGCGAGCCGGCACACTTCGCGGCGGTCGAGCCGGTGATGGCCGCCTACAGCCAGGCTCGCACCCTCATCGGCCCGGCCGGGTCGGGACAACTCACCAAGATGGTGAACCAGATCGCCATCGCCGGGCTCATCGAAGGCCTCAGTGAGGCCCTCGCCTTCGGTCAACGGGCTCACCTCGACATGGACAAGGTGCTGGACACGATCACTCACGGAGCCGCGGGCTCCTGGTACATGGCCAATCGGGGCGCCACCATGGTGGCCGACGAGTTCGATTTCGGCTTCGCCGTCGAGTGGATGCAGAAGGACCTGGGTATCTGCCTCGACGAGGGAGAACGGCTCGACGCCGATCTGTCGGTCACTCGATTGGTGGCCTCGTACTACGACGAGCTGGCCGAACAGGGTGGGGCCCGTTGGGACTGCTCAGCGCTCATCCGCCGCCTGTCGGCCCCCGCCGACTGAGGCCCCACGATGTTCGTCCACTGCTCGCACTGCGGCGCCGAAGTCAATCAACTGCGACCGTTCCAGTGTCCTCGATGTTCGACCTGGCACTGGCGTAATCCCAAACCCTGTGGTGGTGCCCTGGTCGAACGAGACGGGCAGGTCCTGCTCCTCGAACGTGACCAGGACCCGTGGCGGGGCTGTTGGGACATTCCCGGTGGGTTCTGCGAGGACGGTGAACACCCGGCTCACGCCGCGGTCCGAGAGCTGTTGGAAGAAACCGGCTACCACGTCGAACTGGTCGGGTTGTTGGGCTTGTGGAGCGACCTCTACCACGGGACCGAGCCGCCGGCCACCACCCTGAACGTGTACTACCTGGCCCGCACCGACGACCCTGGCCCACCCCACCTCGATCCGGCCGAGAGCAGCGGTTACCGGTGGTTCGGACCCGATGAAGCCGTCGAACCGATCGGCTTTCCCGGCCATTTCCCCCAGGTGCTCGACGTCTGGCGGGCAGTGGCCAGAGGCGAGCGGGCCATCACTCCCCTTCCCCCCGACGAATTCCTCACCTGAGCACCCGGCGCGACAACCCGATTGCGGGTGAGCGACCGCTACCCTCGCCCGGGTGACGCACTACGACCTCCTCATCGTCGGCACCGGTTCCGGGAACTCGGTCATCACCCCCGACTTCGATGACTGGAAGGTCGCCATTGTCGAAAAGGGTGTCTTCGGCGGCACCTGTCTCAACGTGGGGTGTATCCCGTCCAAGATGTTCGTCTACGCCGCCGAGGTGGCCGAGTTGGCCCGACGGGGACCCGAACTGGGCCTCCAGACCAGCTTCGACGGCGCCGATTGGCCCGCCATTCGCGACCGGGTGTTCGGTCGCATCGATCCCATCGCCACCGGCGGTGAGACCTACCGCACCGATGGCTGCGCAAACGTCACCGTCTACCGCGGGGAGGGTCGTTTCGTCGGGCCGCGGAAACTGAACGTGGGCGACGAGACGGTGACCGCCGACCGAGTCGTATTGGCCGCCGGCGCCCGGTCGTTCACCCCCGACATCCCCGGTCTGGCCGATTCGGGATACCACACGTCCGACACCATCATGCGGGTCGATGAGCTGCCCGGACACCTCATCGTCCTCGGCGGCGGCTACATCGCCTCGGAGATGGGACACGTGTTCGGCGGTCTCGGCTCCGACGTCACCATCATCAACCGTTCCGAAACGCTGCTGCGGGCCGAGGATGACGACATCCGACTGCGATTCACCGAGGTGTACCGGCATCGCTTCGACGTGCTGTTGCACACCCAGGTTCTCGCGGTGCGGCGCGACCACACCGGATACGAGGTCGATGTGTCCATCGACGGCGATCACCGCACCGTGCGGGGCGACACCTTGTTGGTGGCCACCGGCCGTCGACCCAACTCGGATCACCTGGGCCTCGATGCACTCGGGGTTGCGCTCGATCAATCCGGCTACGTCATCACCGATCCCCAGATGCGAACCAACGTAGAGGGGGTGTGGGCACTCGGCGACATCACCAACCCGATGCAGCTCAAGCACACCGCCAACGCCGAGGCAAGGGTGGTAGCGCACAACCTGGCCCATCCCGACGACTTGATCAGCGTCGACCTGGGCCACACGCCACACGCGGTGTTCGGGCACCCGCAGGTGGCGTCGGTCGGGCTGACCGAACGCGACGCCCACGAGCAGGGACTTCGCTACACGGCCAAGATCCAGCACTACGGCGACGTCGCCTACGGCTGGGCCATGGAAGACACCGAAAGCTTCGTGAAGCTCATTGCCGATGCCGACACGCGCCTCCTGCTGGGTGCGCACATCATCGGCCCGCAGGCATCAACCCTCATCCAGCAGCTCATCCAGGGCATGCGGTTCGGCCAGACGGTCGACGAGATGGCCCGCGGTCAGCTCTACGCCCACCCTGCCCTCAGCGAGGTGGTCGAGAACGCCCTGCTCGGCTTGTGACCCCCGACGGGGGAGCCGCCTACAGTCGCTCACCATCGTCGAGGAGGCAGGTATGCAGGATCTGACCGGAAAGACCGCCGTCATCACCGGGGGCGCGAGTGGAATGGGCCGCTCCTTCGCCCACCGATTCGGGCAGGCAGGCATGAACCTGGTGCTCGGCGACATCGAGGAGCCGGTGCTCGACGCCACCGTGGCCGAGCTCACCGAGGCCAACTACCAGGCGGTGGGCGTTCGCACCGATGTGTCGGCCGAAGACTCCTGGCCGGCGTTGGTGACCGCCGCCGACGAGCTCGGTGGTGCCGACGTGGTCTGTCTCAATGCGGGGGTGGGTGGGGGGAACGGCCCCATGGACACCCTCACGACCAATGACTGGGCCTGGACCCTGAACGTCAACCTCTGGGGCATCATCCACGGAATCTCCTCGTTCCTGCCCGGCCTCAAGGCCCGCGATCGTGGTCACGTGGTGATCACGGCATCGGTGGCCGGCCTCTTGTCGTACCCGTCGATGGGGCCGTACAACACCACCAAACACGCCGCCGTCGCCATCGCCGAGACCCTCTTCGCCGAGCTACGAGAGGCGGAGTCGAACGTGGGGGTGACGTGCCTGTGCCCCGGGCTGGTGATGACCAACATCTTCCAGTCCGACCGCAACCGTCCCGAGGAACTCCAGGCGCCGGGAGGACAGCTCATCCCCGAACCCGCCTCGGCCGAGGATCAGGCGCGTATCGAAGCCGTCATCGAGATGGTCTCCACCCATGCCAAGTCGCCGGACATGGTGGCCGACCTGGTGCACGACGCCGTGGTGGACAAGCAGTTCTGGGTGCACACCGACGACGACTTCATCGATCCCATCGCCGCCCGGCTGGACTCGATCCGCGACCGCACCGACCCACCCGCCCAGCAGGGGATCCTCGATCAGTACCGGTGAGAGCCGGCCGTCGCGTGGCGGCGAATGGCTCGGAGCAGATCGAGGCGGATCAGCTTGCTTCCGGGACCGACAACCCGCCAGTACCAACGAAAGCGACGATCGGCGTCCTCGGAGGTCGCCCGGTTGCAGGTCTCGGTGATCAACCGGGAGCCCGCGACTCCCTCGACCACGGCGAAGTCGATGGCCGCTCTCACGTAGCCGGGCTCGTCGAAGGCCATGAACTGGTCCGGACCGTCAACCGCGACGTCGGCCCCACCTCGGAGGCGCCAGAACTGTCCGATGATGCCCAACGTCAGGATCGACGGTGGCCGACGGGCCAACTCGACGAAGCGGCCGGCCACCATGGCCTCCACCAGCGGACGGTCGGCGCCCGGTGGTCGCCGCATTGATCCACCGCCGGTGAACCGGGCCGGTAGTGACCGAAGGCCCAGCAAGATCCCCGATGCCCTCATCTCGCCGATGCCCACGTGAAGCAACGCCTGCCACACCTCCTGGGGCGGGGCGGCGATCTCTATTTCACTGCGATGACCCGAGGTCGAGTCGGGCACGAAGTCGGCGGCGGTTCGCACCCTCGGAACGTAGGTCGCCTTCGCCGACTGAACCACCCCGGGTCGGTCAGGTTTCGGCCAGAATCGACCGGGCCCAGGGATAGTCGGCTTTGCCGTTGGGCTGGCGTTGCACCTCTTCGACGAGCACCAGCTTCTTGGGGATCTTGTAACCGGCCAGCTCGGCGCGAAGATGGTCGCGGAGGTCGTCGGGAGCAACTGTGTCGCTGGTGGACACGACGGCGTTCACCGATTGGCCCCATCGCTCGTCGGCCAGACCCACGACGTTGGCGTCCACCACGGCCGGGTGGGTCTTGAGGGCCTCCTCCACTTCCTCGGGAAACACCTTCTCGCCGCCGGTGTTGATGCAGACCGAACCGCGACCCAACAAGGTGATGGTGCCGTCGGCTTCGACCGTGGCGTAGTCACCCGGGATCGACCAGCGACGTCCGTCGATAAGGGGAAAGGTCTCCTCGGTCTTGTCCGGGTCCTTGTAGTAACCAACCGGGATCGGGAACCCGAGGGCAATACGACCCACGGCTCCCGAGCCCGGCTCGACCTCGTCGCCGGCATCGGTGAACACCGACGTGTGTTCGCCCAGGGAGAATCGTGCCGTGGTGCCCGACCGGGCCTTTTTGCGCGAGCTCAGCTGATTGGCCATGCCCGGGCCCTCGCTCGACCCGAGCGCATCGAGCAACACCACGTCGGGGAGGCGGTCGAGGATCCGCTCCTTGACCTCGGCGCTCCACATCACTCCCGACGACACGATGGCGCGCAACGAGCTGGTGTCGTGGTCACCCTCGTCGAGGGCGTCGAGCATGGGGCGACTGAACGCGTCACCCACGATCGTGAGCTGGGTCAGCCCGTGCTGGGCCACCCGCTGCCACAGCTCGTCGCCGCTGAAGGAGCGATCGGCCAGACAGGCGATGGCGCCACCGTGGGTGAGCGTGCCGAATCCGACGATCATCGAGGTCCCGTGCATCAACGGTGCCGCCGCCAGCTGTTTCACCTGGTGTCCCCGTTCGGCGGCCGTGCTGACAATGCCGGTGATGTCGGCGATCGACTCCGGATACCCGTGGCCGAACGGACGCAGGGCCGCCTCCATCGACCCGAAGATCGTCGCTTGTGACCACATGACCGCTTTGGGCATCCCGGTGGTGCCGCCGGTGTACAGGAACCAGAGATCATCGACCGATCGAACGTGCGGGAGGGCCGGATCGTGGCCGGCCACCACCGCTTCGTAATCGACCGCCCAGTCAGGGACGTGTTCGCCCCCCACCTGAACCATCAGCCGCAGGGAATCCACCTCGTGACGGGCCTCCTCGAGGCGATCGGCCAGGGTGTGATCGAAGACGACGACCTCGGCGTCGGCGTTGTCGAGCACGTAGGCCAGCTCGTGGGGTGTGTACCGGAAGTTCACGTTGCAGGGCACACCTCGCATCTTGAACGCCGCGAAGGTGGTCTCGAGATACTCGTGGCCGTTGTAGAGATAGTGGGCGACCTTGCTGTCGGCACCGGCGCCGGCGGCCTCGAACGCGGCCGAGAGCCGCGCCGACCGGACCTCGAAGTCGGCCCAGGTCCGAACGTCGTCGCCGGCGATGGTGGCGGGGGCGTCGGGCTGGAGCTCGGCCACCCGCTCCCACGCGGAGGCCACATGCATGTCGGATTCCATCTGCTGATCATGCCTTCACCGGTGGACCGGTACGAACTCGCCCGATACCGCTGGCTACCGTCGTACTCATGTCGGTGTGGACCATTGTGCTGGCGGCCGGCTCGGGCGACCGATTCGGCGGGCAGAAACAATTCGAACGGCTGGGTGACCGCCGCCTGGTCGATTGGCCGATCCACACGGCGGCCGAAGTGTCAGCTGGTGTTGTGGTGGTTGTTCCGCCCGGTCATGGTTGGAGTGGTCCCACGGTCTCGGCGTCGGTCGACGGTGGCGCCACCCACGGTGATTCGGTCCGAGCCGGTCTGACCCGGGTCGATCCGGCCGCCGAGATCGTGCTGGTGGCGACCGCCGTGCATCCGTTGGCCTCTGTGTCGCTGTACCGGGCCGTCATCGAGGCGGTACGCCGCGGAGCCGACGCCGCGGCCCCCGTTGTTGCGTCAGCTGACGCAATCAAACGAGTGCACGACAACCGCATCGCCGAGTCACTCGACAAGACAGAGCTACGCATCGTCCAGGCGCCCAGTGCCTTCCGCGCGTCGATGCTGCGCCAGGCCCTCGACGAACTGCCCGACGCCCCCGAAGAGCTGGAGTTGATCGAACGGGCGGGCGGTCTGGTGGCCACCGTGCCCGGGGAGCCCGGGAACATCCATGTGGCCACCGTCGACGACCTTCGCCTGGCCGAGCGACTGCTCCCCACCTGAACACGCCGACCACTGAGTGGAAGGGCACCGGCGCAGCGGGGTGCCCCTCTACCCTTGAGGGTCATGAGCAACTCGTTCGGCTCGTCCTTTCGCATCACGACGTTCGGCGAATCCCACGGCGGCGGCGTCGGCGTGGTGATCGACGGCTGCCCACCACGCCTCCCGCTCACGGTCGACCAGATCCAGCATGACCTCGATCGTCGTCGTCCCGGCCAGAGCCGACTGGTCACCCAACGCGACGAGGCCGACGTGGCCGAGATCCTCTCGGGTGTGTTCGAGGACGTCACCCTGGGCACCCCCATCTCGATCGTGGTGCGCAACAACGACGCCCGGCCCCACGCGTATGACCACCTCAAAGACGTCTACCGACCCAGCCACGCCGACTTCACCTACGACCGCAAGTACGGCGTTCGCAACTGGCAGGGCGGGGGTCGTTCGAGTGCCAGGGAGACGATCGGTCGCGTCGCCGCCGGTGCCGTGGCCCGGGCCTTGCTCTCCACCCAAGGCATCGAGATCCTGGCGTGGGTCTCACAGGTTCACGAGATCGGCACCGAGATCGAAACCGACGCCGTCACCTTGGAGGCCGTCGAGGCCACCCCCACCCGCTGCCCCGACCCCGCCGCGGCGGAGTTGATGGTCGACGCCATCGACTCGGCCCGTCGCGACGGTGACTCCCTCGGTGGTGTGGTCACCTGTGTCGCTCGCCAAGTTCCGGCCGGTCTCGGGGATCCCGTGTTCGACAAGCTCACTGCCACCCTGGCCCACGGCATCATGTCCCTGCCGGCCACACGCGGCATCGAGTTCGGCCTCGGATTCGCGTCCACCACCATGACGGGGAGGTCCCACAACGACGCCTTCGAACCCGGCCCCGACGGTCCCACACCGGCGACGAACCGCTCCGGCGGTATCCAGGGCGGCATCACCAACGGGGCCGACCTGGTGTTCCGAACCGCCTTCAAACCCACCGCCACCATCTCGTCGGCCCAACAGACCGTCGATCGCGACGGTAAGGCCGTCGAGCTGGAAGCCAAAGGTCGTCACGATCCCTGCGTGTTGCCCCGAGCGGTTCCCATGGTCGAGGCCATGACCGCCCTCACCTTGGCCGACCACTGGCTGCGACAACAGGCGGTCGACGTGCTGTGACGCCCCGGGCGGTGGGAATACGCCACGCCACCACCGGGTTTGGTTCGCCGATGCCCGCAAGACTCCTCGCAACCGTCCTCGTGGCCGGCCTGTTGGCCGCCGCCTGTGGGGCCGGAGATCCCCAACAGACCGCCACCTCCGACCCGCAGGTCACCACGAGCCAGGCCTCCGATCCACCCGAGGCCGCCGCCGGCACGTCGGCGACCACCAACCAACCCGATGGCGCCGATCCGGCAGTCGAGGTTGGTGTCGACCCACCACCCACCGAACCCATCGCCACCGACATTCCAGCCGTCGACACCATCGACGTGCGTACCGGTGAAACCGTCAACCTCCAATCGCTGGTGCCCAGCGAGAAGCCTCTGCTGTTCTGGTTCTGGGCACCCCATTGACCGACGTGTCTCCGGGAGGGCCCCGGATTCGAGCAGTTCGCTCGAGACAATGCCGACCGGCTCACCATCGTGGGGGTAGGCGCCCAGGACGACCTCGCCCTGGCCGAGCAGTTCATCGAACGAACCGGCATCGAATCGTTCACCATGCTGTGGGACCCCGGGTTCGAGTCCTGGCTGCACTACGGCATCCAGGTGAACAGCGAGGTCTGGTTGCTCGACACCAACGGCAACCGGGTGGGCAACAAGTTCTTCGCCCTCGATGAGGGCACGATCGACGACCTGATGGCTCAGATCACCTGATCAATGCGTCGGGCGACGAAGGTGCCCTACTCTTGGAAGCTCACCGAGAAGGAGCTGCCGCCATGGCTCGCAAACCGCTCTACTACACCCTTCCCGAGTTCGACTCGGTTGACGCCGAACGCCAGCACCGCAAGGAACGTCTGGCTGGTGCCTTTCGTTTGTTCGGGCGGTTCGGTTTCAGCGAAGGGGTCGCCGGCCACATCACCGCCCGCGACCCGGAGCTGGCCGACCACTTCTGGGTCAACCCGTTCGGTATGCCGTTCTCCCACATCTCGGCCTCCGATCTTCTGCTCGTCGACCATGCCGGTGTGGTGGTGGAGGGCTCCTTTGAGGTCAACGCCGCCGCCTTCGCCATCCACAGTCAGGTCCATGCGGCCCGTCCCGACGTCGTGGCCGCCGCCCACGCCCACTCCACCTACGGCAAGTCGTGGTCGGCCTTGGGCCGACCCCTCGATCCACTCACCCAGGACGCCTGCGCCTTCTACGACGATCACGCGTTGTTCGACGACTACACCGGTGTCGTCCTCGACCTCGAGGAAGGCAAACGCATCGCTCATGCCCTGGGCGATGGCAAGGCCGCCATCCTCAAGAATCACGGTCTGCTCACCGTTGGTCATTCCGTCGACGAGGCGGCGTGGTGGTTCATCACCATGGAGCGCACCTGTCAGGCCCAACTCCTGGCCGAGGCCGCCGGCACCCCACAACCCATCGACGCCGAGTGCGCGGCCGCGACGGCCAAGCAGGTGGGTGGACCCTTTGCCGGCTGGTTGAGCTTCCAGCCCCTCTGGGACCAGATCATCCGCGATCAGCCCGACCTCATCGACTGATCAGTCGCGGGGCCAGAACGGTAGCGGCACCACCTCAGCCGACACGGCGGTGCCTCGCTGGTCGACCTGGAGACGATCGCCGATCTCGACGGTGGGCGGCACGAACGCCAGGGCGATCCCCTGTTCGAGCATGGGTGAGAAGTTCCCGCTGGACACCTGCCCGATCGCCTGACCGTCGGCGAGCACGTCCTGTCCGGCTCGCGGAGGGCGCCGACCCTCGACCACCAGTCCGCGTAGTCGCCGGGTGATACCGGCTTGGCGTTCGGCGGCCAGGGCTCGATGCCCACGAAAGGTGGGTTTGTCCCAACCAACCACCCACCCGAGTCCGGCCTGGAGCGGGGTGATGCCGGGTCCGAGCTCGTTGCCGTGCAGCGGCAGCCCCGCTTCGAGACGAAGGGTGTCGCGAGCACCCAAGCCGGCCGGAGCCACACCCGCGGCCACGATTGCTTCCCAGTAGGCCTCGGCTGCCTCGACGGGCACCGCACACTCGACGCCGGGTTCGCCGGTGTAGCCGGTTCCGGCCGCCCGAATCTCGATTCCGTTCCACGAGAACGTTCCGACCCGGAAACGACCCACCGCTGCGGCCTCGGGGTGAAGCGACGCCAGGGCGGCCAGTGCGTCGGGGCCCTGGACGGCCATCACGGCACGGTCGGCGGTGACATCAACCACCGAACAGCTCTCGTCGACCAGTGCCGACGTCACGCCGTCGGTGTTGGAGGCATTGGGCATCACGTCGAACTCGTGGGGTCCGATCCACCAGACGATGATGTCGTCGACCACCGACGCATCGTCGGGGTCGAGCAGGTGGGTGTATTGGGCCCGACCGGGCTCGATCCGTTCGAGGTCGTTGGTGAGCGTGCGTTGCAGCAGATCGTGGGCCCCCTCCCCCGTCACCCGCACGGTGCCCAGATGGCTGACGTCGAACACCACCGCATCGCTCCGGCACCGTCGGTGCTCGTCGAGGGTGCCCAGCTCGTAGCTGAGCGGCATCTCCCAGCCGCCGAATGGCACCATCTTGGCCCCCAGCGCCCGGTGGCGGTCGCCCAGCGGGCTCTGGACGAGCTCGCTCACGAAGCGAGCAGAGAGCGACTGGCCGGCAGGTCGAACTGAGCGGCCAGGGCGGCGACATCGCGTCGGTACAACACCTTGCACCTCACCTCGGGGTGCTGTTGGTGCAGCTGGCGGACCTTACGGTTCTTGCGGGTCACCAATCGCTGCTGAAGGGTGGTGACCTCGATGTACAGATCGAACTGCGGAAGGTAGAAGTCGGGTGTGAAACCCGACAGAGGCCGACCCCCGTCGTCGGTGCACAGGATGAACGTGGTGGGTTCGTACTGCCACTCGAGGTCGTAGAAGTCGAACACCGCAGCCACGTCGCGTTCGCTCTCGTGCGCGAAATTCACTCGCTGGTGCGGAAGGGTGGTCACGATGCCGAGCCGGTGCCCGCGCCGATTGTCGGCCGGTGGCTCAATCGCTTCCCGTCGCCGCCGGTGAGGCAATCTCGATGCCGGGGAACAACTCGACGATGGCGGCGTCGACCTCTTCCTTCACCCCGCCCAGAGGCAAGATGTTGAGCACTCCCTGACCGTTCTGGACGAGGTCGATGATCTCCTCACCGCTGCGCACCAGCACCGAACGGTTCCCCGAGATCACCAGGTTGACCTGGGTGACGTCCTCGCCCAGCTCGTCACGCAGGTAACCGAACACATCGCGTACGGTCTCGAGGCGGATGCCGGCATCGAGCAGATTCTTGATGGCCTTGAGCTCGAGCAGATCGCGGTAGGAATACCGGCGCCGACTGCCGCTGCCTCGGGCCTGGGCCAGGGAGGGCTTGACCAAGTCGGTGCGGGCCCAGTAGTCGAGCTGCCGATAGGTGATCCCGACGATCTCGGCCGTCTTCTTTCCGGTGAACCCGTCGACCATGTGGTCACCCGGGCTCGTTGTACCTGGGTTCGTCGTAGGTTGGCTGGTCATGCGCCTCTCCCGGCTGGTCGTCCAGCCCGGGGCTGGACGACACCGACGGAATTACGTCGGTGTGATCATGAGACTAGAAGGCCGCGCGCGGCGAGTCAACGATTTCGCGCGCACAGTGGTGGCGGGTTCACCGATCTCCACCGGCCCGACACCGCCGCCAACCGCGGCTGGTCAGTTCTCGAAGTCCTCAGGCGAGACGTTGTCGATGAAGTCACGAAACGCCTCCACCACCTCTTCGGTGACCGGCTCTTCTTCGTCATCGTCGGACTCGGGAGGATGCGCGGCGGCGTCGAGCACCTCTGTCTCGACGAACACCGGAGCGTCGGCCCGCACCGCCAAGGCAATGGCATCGGACGGTCGGCTCGACACCACGTGCACGTCGTTGCCCAGCCGCAGATACAGCTCGGCGAAGAACGTGCCGTCGCGCAGATCGGTCACCACCACTCGTTCGGGTACCGCTCCCAACTCGCCCAGAACCTGGTGAAACAGATCATGGGTCATGGGTCGGGGCGCCTCCACCCCGTCGAGGGCCAGCACAATGGCCGTCGCTTCGGGGGCGCCGATGAAGATGGGCAGGATACGCCCATCGCCGCCCCGTTCCTGGAGCATGACGATGGGCGCGTTGCCGGGCAGCTCTGCCCGCACGCCGAGAACATCCATCTCTTGCATCGCCGCGACCCTACCGCTCTGCCGACCCACGCAACAGCGCATCCCGGGTCTCTCCGAGCCACGTCGACAGCGTTGCCGGATCGACCGGGTGGTCGTCGTCGAGGGCAACCACTCCGCTCAGATGACGCCCCTGGCCGGCGGCGTCCAATCCGTATCCGACGACGAACCGATTGGGGATCGTCGTCCCGACGTAGTCGAGATCGATGGGCAGAATCCGGCGCTCGGCCTTGTCGAAGAGCGCAGCAATTCGCAACGACGCCGGCGCCCGGTTGGCCAGCTGGGTCCGGAGGTACCCCAGACGAAGTCCGGTGTCGACGAGGGTGGTGACGAGCACCACGGGCCGGTCGCCGATGTCCTCGCGCAGGTCCTGCACCAATCGCACCCGGCCGCTGTCGGCCCGGAAGCTCGACGTCTCGATGAAATCGACCCGCACGTCGGTGTCGGCCTGGCGCGACAACGACCGGCACAGGTCGGCCACCAACAACACCGACGCCTTCAGAACGCCCACCAACACCACGCCGTCGGGATGATCTCGAGCGATGTCGGCGGCCAGACGGTCGACCAGCTGCTGCACCTCGGCTCCGGAGAGGACCGGCGCAGCGGTCACAGGTGGCTGCGGAGGTTCTGGCGCAGGAGCACATTGCGCACATCCGCCCCCAGCTCGACCAGCTCTCGGAGCCGGTCGACGGCATCGTCGCGGCCGCTGCCGGCCAACGGCGCCACCAGCTGTTCGAGCACACCGGCCTCACGATCAGCGGCCACCTTGAACATGCGGAGGTGGCGGGCTTCCATTCCCAGCTCGGAGAACCGAGCGGCCAGTCGCGCCATCAACAAGGCGTTGCCGTCGTAACGCTTGTGGCCGGCCACCTTGGTGGACTCGATGAGCCCGAACGACTCGAGCTCGGCGATGTCGTCCTCGAGCAGCCCGGCCGCACGCGCCAACTCGTTGCCATCGAGGCTGACTGTTGCGTCGAGGGCGGCCAGCGGTTCGCGATTGCGCGACCGCTGGGCGGGGGCCGGGCCCTCGTCGTCGACCGCGCCCGCTGCCAGCTTCTCCCTGATGACTCGCAGTGGAAGGAAGTGGTCGCGTTGTTGGCGTAAGACCCAGCGGAGAACGGCGACATCGTCGTCGTCGAATTGGCGGTAACCGGACTGAGCCCGCTCGGGCGACACCAGCCCTTGGCTCTCCAGGTATCTGATCTTGGAGATCGAGATGTCGGGGAACTCGTCCTGGAGGACCGTGAGCACATCACCGATCGACCGACGAGGCGTGTCCGCCCCGACCGCCCCGTCGGTCATGGCGCGGCGGTGCCGTGAAAGAAGACGAGCTTGAACTTGCCGATCTGGAGCTCGTCGCCATCGGCCAACGATGCTTCGTCGATGCGTTCACGATTGAGGTAGGTGCCGTTGAGCGACCCGACGTCACGGACCCGGTAGGCGCCGTTGTCGTGGAGCAGCTCGGCGTGGCGCCGGCTCACGGTCACGTCGTCGAGGAAGATGTCGCTCTCGGGGTGCCGGCCGGCGGTCACGAGCGGTGCATCGAGTGCGTAGCGGGACCCCGCCTTGGGACCTCGTTTGACGACCAGAAGACCGAGATCGGCGGTGAACACGGCTCGGTCGACGTCGTATTCGTCTTCGGCCTCGACCTCGACCGGTTCGAAGGCGCCGGTGGGATCGACCTGTTCTTCGACCATCCGGTGCCCACACGAGCTGCAGAAGTTGGCCGCGTTGGGGTTGGGGTGGCCACAACTGGGGCAGGTGGCGTCGGTCAAGCTCAGTCCTCGGTCAGGGCCCGGTAGGCGGCGGCATCGAGTAGACCGTCGAAGTCGGCCCGGTCAGCGAGCTCGATCACCAGGATCCAACCGTCGCCGTACGGATCATCGTTGAGTTGCTCGGGAGATTCGGTGAGCGCGTCGTTGACCTCGATGACGGTGCCGCTGAGCGGTGCGTAGATGTCCGACACCGACTTGGTGGACTCGACCTCGCCGATCCCGGCGCCCGCTGCGACCACGGACCCGATCTCGGGCAGCTCCACGAACACGACATCACCCAGCGCGTCCTGGGCGTAGTCGGTGATACCGATACGAACCCGACCACCGTCGAGCTTCGCCCACTCGTGATCGCTCGAATACCGAAGGTCGTCTGGGACGTTCATCCGCTTGAACCTATCGGATCTGACGCCGAGCCCGAACCGCCTCCAGCGACACCGGGATGTAGGCAACCGCCGAGGCAATGGCGTACGCCAGCCCCGGGATACCGCAGATCCAGGCCAGCACGCGGGCCTCGTCGGCCCAGGAGACGTCGGCGTGGCTGACCAGGAACAACGGGTACGACATCATCAACAAGAAGGTGCCTGTCTTCCCCCACCAGCTCACCTCGAAGTTGCGAACCCCGAGTGCACCGAGCAGCAGCGCGGCGATGGCCACCAGCCCTTCACGAGCCAGGGTGAGGCCGGCGAACCACCACGGCACCGACCCGTCGATGGCGATGCACGTGACCGCCACCAACAACATGATGCGGTCCGCGGTGGGGTCGAGCAGTACTCCCAGCCGCGAGCCCTGATCGAAGCGGCGGGCGATGTAGCCGTCGATCCAGTCGGTGGTTCCGAGCACGGCGAGCAGCAGGGCTGCCGCGAATCGATCCTCGACTCCGAACAACAGCCAGACGAAGACCGGCACACACAAGAGGCGGGCCAGCGAGATGGCGTTGGGCACCGTGAGCACCGGGCCCCAGGGCTCATCGTGGTCGACGTGCTCGGGCACGTGGGTCGGGGGCACGGGTCCAGCCTACGATGCGAGCACCCACAGGCGAGACGACAAGGCGGTGCGATGGCCACACTCTTCACCCGAATCATCGACGGCGAGCTCCCCGCTCGGTTCGTCTGGCGCGACGACACCGTTGTGGCGTTCCTGGCCCTGCATCCCCTGAGTGAAGGGCACACGCTCGTGGTGCCCCGACTCGAGATCGATCAGTGGACCGACCTCCCCAACCCCGTGGCCGCCCACGCCATGGGGGTGGCCCACCACGTGGGGAAGGCCCACCAGGCGGGTTTCGGCAGCGCTCGGGTGGGGCTCATCATCGCCGGCTTCGAAGTTCCCCATACCCACCTCCACGTCTTCGGCGCGGCCAACATGGCGGCCTTCGACTTCGCCAATGCGTCGGCTGAAGCCGAGCCCCCGGGCATGGACGACGCTGCCGAGAGATTGCGCACGGCTCTGCGCGAAGCCGGCCATGCGGGTGCCGTCGACGGCGACGGTGTCAGCCCACCTGCTGATACAGCGTGACACCCTCGGCCCGATACACCTGCTGATACCCGTTGCGCTGCAGGTTCCGGTCGAAATTGTCGAGCCACACCGTCGACCACCCCTCGGCGTCGGTCTCGTCGAGGAGCACGAAGTCGGTGCCCTCCAGTCCTCGCTCGGCGGCGATGACACTCCCACTGGTGTCGAGGAGATAGACCACTCCCCTCTCCGCCAGGAACGCCAGTGCCCGAGCCGATGCCTGCACCGGCGCATCGTCGGGCACCAGGTCGATGGCCTCCCGTCGAGCCTGATCGCGCGAATCGCGCGACGCCCAGTCCCACGGCTCCTCGTAAGCCGTGCTGGGTGCGTCACGAACGAAGAAAACCACGGCGGTGACGGCCAGGGCCACCAGCACCCGGCGGTCGACGTTCACCAGCTCGACTCGGATCTGTCCGGTACGGGCCAACCCGAACACGGCGGCCACCATCAAGAAGGCGATGGCGGCCACATCGAGCTCGGGAGCGGGCGCCTCGTCGGGCACCGACGAGGCCAGGTAGAGCATCTGCAGCGGCACGATGGGCAGGAAGAACCGCGGCGCCACCAACGGCAGGAACAACAGCGGCGCGAACAGACCCACCATGTGTTCGAAGTTGGCTCGACTGAAGACATCGGTGAGGAACTGGACCGGGCTGGTCACGATGCCGCCGAGCACGCCGAACGGGGTGTCGCCGTATTCGCCGAGGAACTGCACCTGCTCCACACCTTCGGCGGCCAACCGGGGTTCGATCACCAGCACCGCCAGTAGGAACCAGCTCAGGCTGGCCACCGCCGTGAGGGTCCCGGCTCGGCGGTGCCCCTCGGTCGCCAACAAGATGCCCAGGCCGGCCACCGCCAGCGCCAGGTCGGCACGGGCCAGCACGGCAACACTCACCAGCAGTGCGAATCGCCACCACTTCTCGGCCCGTATGGCCACGAACGCCGCGATCAGCGCCGGGACGGCCAACGCCTCAGGGTGGAAATCGGCCAGGTTCAGGGCGTGAACGGCGGGGTAGAGCGAATAGGCCAGCACCAGCACCGTTGCCGCCCCCACTCGGAGCTTGGCCGACCGGCGGGCCAACCGGTAGAGCGGCACCACGGCCAGGGCCAAGGCGGCCGACTGCACCACCAACAAGGTGCCGGCGGTGGGGAGGAACCGGGTGATCTGGGCCAGCGGCCAGAACAAGAACGAAGCCTGCGGCGCGAAGAGATGGTTGCCGGTGATGGTGCTCTCGGCATCGAGGCCCTCCCCGATCAGCCACGCACCCTGCACCCATCCCCCCAGGTCGACGCCGGTGTCGACGCTGCGATAGCGGGCCAACGACAGCAGGGCCAGGACCACGAACAGGACGGCGCTGTAGATCCACGGCAGCACTCGGTCGACCTCGGGCATGTCAAGACGCCCCTGCCAGCGCAGGATCTGGGCTTCGAGGCGACGTCGATAGTCGGTTCGGGCCACGGTCACCGGGGATCGAGCGGCAGGGTCGGGGCCTCGGGTTCGTAGGGTTCGATCAGGTGGGGCCCACGGTTGCGGGCGTTGTTCACCTCGGTCGACACGCGGTGCTTCTGGATCAGTTCCGAAGGGGCCGGCACGAACCAGCTGGCCAGCTCGGCGAGATCGTTCATCTCCGGATCGAGCCAGGCGTCCCAGCGGTCGGGAGGCAGCATCACCGGCATGCGGTGATGGATCTCGGCCATCGACTCGTTGGGAGATCCGGTGATGATCGTGGCGCTGATGAGCGGCTCGACATCGGGGTCGGGTTCGCCGTCGTCGGTGGGCTCTCGCCAGCGCTCCCACAATCCGGCGAAGGCGAACGGGTCACCGTCGCGCCGCGTGATGTACCACGGCTGCTTGTTCTTTTGGCCCGGCACCTTCTCCCACTCGTAGAACCCGTCGCCGGGGATGATGCAGCGTCGTTTGGCGAAGGGCCGCTTGAAGGCGTTCTTCTCGGCCAGGGTCTCTGATCGGGCATTGATCATGCGATTGCCGATCTTGAGGTCCTTGGCCCAGAACGGCACCAATCCCCAGTGCACGGCATCGAGCACTCGTTGCTCGTCGCGCTCACGAACGGTGTAGATGGTGCTCGATGGTGCGGTGTTGTAGTTGGGTTCGAGCACCTTCTCGCCGATGGCGTCGACACCGAAGTATCGGGCGATCTCGTCGGGAGTGCTCGACGAGACGAAACGACCGCACATGAGGGCAACGCTACTCGGCGACCCGTGGCGCGGTGCTGTTCAGACGAAGATGCACGACACCCGGGCGCCGGCACCGCCCAGCTCGAAGGACGCTTCGGCCCCCGACGGACCGGAGAGAACGGGAACATCGACGGTGAGGTCCTCCACGTCGACCCGCCCCCGGACCGAGGCGGTCTCGAAGCCCGGAATCTCGTGCACCAACTGCACTCGGAGGGCCTCGGCGACCCCCTGGTCGCCGGTGGCCAGGTCGATCGAGCCCTGCGGTACGTCGATGGCGAACACCACGGTTTGTTCTCCCCGGCACCACTCGACGGCCGGTTGACCGGCCAACTCGAGGTCGCAGCCGCCGACTCCCTCCCAATGCACGATGTCGACCGGTACCAGCCCGCTGGTGATCGACGCCATCACGCAGGCCCCCTCCATCCAACCCTCGGGTCCGGTGAGCACCACCCGCCCCTCGTCGCCGGCCCGAGCCAGGCCCACGACCAGGTCGCCGGGTCGAGCGGGCAGGACACGGCTGGAGGGATTGGGGACGATTCGTTCGAATTCCTCGGCGTTGCCGGCCCGCACCACCACCGGCAGATCGAGGCGGCTCACCAACCGGGCATCGACCACGGTCGGCACCTCGAGGGCTCGGCTCGGTTCCGCGATGGCCTCGTCCTCGAACACGAAACCGGAGCTGTCGGGTCCATCGTCGCCCCTGAGCAGCACCCAAGCCACCAACGCGACCGCCACGATGCCCAAACCGGCGAAGACCCAGCGACGACGACGCCGGGACGCGGCGATCTCGCTGGCGAATCGCTCCTCGTCGATCTCGGAGTCGAGGAACTCGGTCAGTTGTTTCTCGTAACGGGCCGCTTCGTCGTCGCTGGACGCGACCGGGGGCTCGGGAGTCGACGGGGGCACGGACTTCGAGGCTACGCGCTCAGTCGACGCCCTCCGCGTCGCCCCAGAATCTGGCCCAGGTCGTTTCGCGGTAGGGCACCGAACCTCGGCCCACCTGGTGACGGGGCCAATCGGCATCGGGTTGGTGCAGTGGATTGGAGGATGTGGTCGTCCCGTACCACAGCAGGTGCCGGCGACCGTCGAAGCGCCACGAGCCATCCACCAGCGCGTAGCGGTCGCGGTACTGGATCATCTGTTCGATGAAACCGGCCTCATGGTCGTCGATGTACCCCCGGCACCAGACCTCACCCCGGGCATGATCACGATCGTCGAAGTCGATGATGTGATTGCCCACCAGCAACACCGCGACACCGATCTCCCGCAGGCTGGTGTCGAACACCGCCCGGGCGCCGGCCGGTCCGCGCCCGGCCTCACCGAAGTCGACGTCGGGTCCGAACAGGTCGGCCAGGCCTTCGATGTCGCGCCGATCGATGGCCTGGGCGTAGCGGTACACCAGCTGACGGATCTCGTCGCGCGCGACCACCCGTTCGACTGCGGTCAATCCATCGTGGCCCGGTTCGTCGATGTCCACCTCTGCCCTCCGGTCGTGGTCGACGCGGCGATGGTAGTGGGCCCACGATTCGACGACTGGACGTGATTGTGAGGCACCCTGGTGTCGATGCAGACCCATCCATGGAACACCGACTTCGAGTGGTCGAGTCACCGTCCGACGCAGGCCCGCCTGCTCGACGAGGAACAACTCGACGCCTTCGACCGCGATGGGTTTCTGGTGTTGACCGACCTGTTCGACGACAACACGGTGAGCGAGCTGCGACAGGCGCTCGACGACGAGGAGGCCCGCGCCGACGCCTTCCTGCAGCAGATGCCCGACCAACGAGTCAGCATCGCCGAGAGCGGGGCCATCACCTTCGCCCCCCACGCGGTGCTGCGCAGCCCCGTCGCCCGACGCTTCGCCGGCCATCGCCGGTTGGCCGATCTGGTCCACGACCTGGTGGGCCCCGATGTTCGCCTGTACTGGGACCAGCTGGTGTACAAGAAGCCGGAGAAACCCCGCCTGTTTCCGTGGCACCAGGACAACGGCTACACCTTCGTTGCCCCCCAGCAGTACCTCACCTGTTGGGTGGCGCTGGTTGATGCCACCGTCGACAACGGCTGCCCCTGGGTGGTGCCCGGGCTGCACCGGGGCGGCACCTTGCGCCACGAATGGCGGGAGCCATTGGGGTTCGAATGTTTCGACGACCACCCCGACGCGGTGGCCGCCGAGGTGCCGGCCGGGGGTGTGGTGGTCTTCTCGTCGCTCACGCCGCACAAGACCGGCCCCAACCTCACCACCGACGTGCGCAAGACGTACATCCTCCAGTACGCCCCCGACGGCAGCGAGATCTGGGGTGGCGACCCGGCCGCGGGGCCGCCGAGCGAGCACACACCGGCCGACGATCCTGATCGGCAGTTCGTGGTGGTGAGCGGAGGCCGGCCGGTGGGTGATGACTGAGACTGAGACCGACACCCTCGACCCCGCGGAGGTGGCCGAGCGGATCCAGGACGCGTTCGCCAACTTCGAAGGGGAGTTCCTCTCCATCACCCGTCGCGCGCAGGCTCGGTTCGCCCGCAGCGAATGGGACCTCTACCAGTTCGACGCCCGCGAGCGCCTGGTGCTGCATCGAGCTCTGGTCGACAAGGCCGTGGCTCGCCTCGATCCCCACATCCCGCCCGATCCGCGCCGTCGACCGTTCTGGCAGGAGACCCGGTCCGCCTACGCCGGCCTGATCGCCGGTCGCCAGGGCCTGGAGCTGGCCGAGACCTTCTTCAACTCGGTCACCCGGCGCCTGTTCACCACGATCGGTGTCGACGAGGACCTCGAGTTCCGTTGGTTCGGGGCCACCGCGTTTCCGCGCAGCGAGCTCGAGAGTGTGGCGGTGGCCACCTTCCACGATCGCGGTGACCTCGGCGCCACCATCACCGACGTGCTCGACTCGTACCGTCTGGGGGTCGATTTCCACGATCCGGCCGCCGACGCCGAGCTGGTGGCTCACCAGTTGCAGCAGGCCCTCACCGAGGCGTGGGGTTCGCCGGTCTTCGATGGCCTCGACATGTTGATGCCGGTCTTCTACCGCAACAAGGGTGCGTACCTCATCGGCCGGGTGCGCCGCATGAACCGGGTGATCCCGTTCATCCTGCCGGTGCTCAACACCGGGTCGGGGGTGTCGGTCGATGCGGTGTTGTTGTCCGAGAGCGGCGCCAGTCGTCTGTTCAGCTTCACCCGCTCGTATTTCCACGTCGAGTGGGAGAACACCGGGGAGCTCGTGGGGTTCCTCAAGTCGATCCTGCCCATGAAACCAATCGCCGAGCTGTACACCGCCTTGGGGTACAACCAGCACGGCAAGACGGCGCTGTACCGGGCGTTCTATCGACACCTGGAGCACTCCACCGGTCGGTTCGAGCGAGCACGGGGCACCAAGGGCATGGTGATGAACGTGTTCACCCTGCCGTCGTTCGATGTGGTCTTCAAGGTCATCAAGGACCGCTTCGCCCCGCCCAAACGCACCACCCGGTCCGAGGTCATGGCCCGGTACAAGCTGGTGTTCGGCCACGACCGGGTCGGTCGAATGGTCGATGCCCAGGAGTTCGAGAACCTGAGTTTTCCCCAGGACCGGTTCGAGCACGAGCTGTTGGAGGAGCTCCTCAGCGAGGCAGCCGACACTGTCGAGCTCCACGGCGACCAGGTGGTGATCAAACACCTCTACACCGAACGCCGGCTCTATCCGCTCGACCTCTATCTGCGCGAAATGGGGCTCAATCGGGCCAAACAGGCCGTGATCGAATACGGCAACGCCATCCGCGACCTGGCCGTGGCCAACATCTTTCCCGGTGATCTGTTCACCAAGAACTTCGGGGTCACCCGCCACAGCAACGTGGTGTTCTACGACTACGACGAGCTCACCTTGTTGTCCGACTGCCGGTTCCGGGCCGTGCCCCAGACCGATCGTTACGAGGACGAGATGTCGTCACAGCCGTGGTTCTCGGTCGAACCCAACGACGTGTTCCCCGAGGAGTTCCCCACGTTCATGTGGTTCCCGGAGGACCTGTGGCCGGTGATGCGGGCCCACCATGGCGACCTGTTCGAGGTCGATTTCTGGACCGGCCTGCAGGAACAACACGATTCGGGCCAGATCCCCGACTTCTACCCGTACCCCGACGAGGCCCGCATCCGCCGCTGACCCCGCCCCAACTGACCCGTTCTGGCGGTACAGCGCGTCAGACGTGACGCGCCCAGCCGCCAGTTGCCCAGCGCGAACGTTCTGGCGGTACAACGCGTCACACGTGACGCGCTCAGCCGCCAGTTGGCCGGCGCCCAGCGTGACATCCGAGAAGGGCCGACACGGATCGAAAGTGTCCGAGCGCCACACCAGGCTCTCGGTCATGGCTCACCGACCCGACCACACCGTTGCCCATCTCGCCGCCCGCCAGGACGGTGTGTTCTCGCGCCGACAGGCCACCGAAGCCGGTTTCAGCCGCTCCACCATCCTGCGCCGACTCCGCGAGCGGGCTTGGATCAGCGTCGACCAACGGGTGCTCACTCTGGGTGACTGGCCGAGCACCTACCGCCAGCTCCTGTGGACCGGGGTGCTGGCCATTCCCGGTTCGGCCGTCTCGCGACGAAGCGCCGGCGGGCTCCATTCCATGCCCGGGCTCCACACCAAGATCCCCACCCTCACCGTGGCCAAGGGCCAACGCCACCAGGGTCTGCCCGGCGTGCGAATCCACGAGACTCGGCGGCTGCACGCCGTCGACAAGACCCAGTGCGACGGCCTGTCGGTCACCACGCCGGCCCGCACCCTCATCGATGTGGCGGCCGAGCTCTCGTACGCGCGGCTGGGGCATGTGATCGACCAGTCGGTGCAAGCAGGCATCGTCAGCCGGGAAGAGTTGTTGGCCGCGTTCTTGTCGATCACCCGCCGGGGTCGCAAGGGATGCCGCAAGCTGCGGCGCTACCTCGAGAATCGAATGGACGCACCGGTGCAGTCGGTGTCCGAGCTCGAATACCGGTTCGATCAGATCATCCGAGGAAGCGGCCTACCCCTACCCGTCGAGCAGTTCCGACCACCGTGGTTCGACGGAATCCGTGGTGCGGTCGATCGCTGCTGGCCGCAGCACCAACTCATCGTCGAACTCGACGGCCGCAGCTTCCACAGCACCATGCAGGCCATGGCCGACGATCGGCGACGGGATCGGGTGGCGCAACGACATGGCTATCGGGTGCTTCGCTACACCTTCGCCGAGGTCACCCACCGCGCCGCCGAGATCATCGAAGACCTCGAGACCTTCCTGCTCCCATCCCCATCTGGCGGTACAACGCGTCACATGTGACGCGCTCCGCCGCCAGTTGCCCAGCGTGACCGTTCTGGCGGTACAACGCGTCATAGGTGACGCGCTCCACCGCCAGAACCGGTGGCAGGGCCCGGCTCCGCCCATCGAGCGCTCGCCCACTACCGTTCGCGGTGATGGCTGATTTCGTGTACTCCGACATCTTGCCCCTGGGGCCCGACCAGACCACCTACCGCAAACTCACCGACGAGGGTGTCTCCACCGTGGCCGTCGGCGACGACACCTTCGTGAAGGTCGAACCCGAGGTGCTCACCGAACTGGCCGCCGAGGCGTTCCGCGACATCTCCCACTACCTGCGCACCGAACACCTCGAGCAACTCGCCTCCATCCTCGACGACCCGGAAGCCTCCGACAACGACCGATTCGTTGCCCTCGAGCTGCTGAAGAACGCGTCGATTGCGGCCGGCGGCGTGTTGCCCATGTGCCAGGACACCGGCACCGCCATCATCGTGGGCAAGAAGGGCCAACAGATCATCACCGGCTTCGACGACGCAGAAGCGCTCAGCCGCGGGGTCTACGACACCTTCCTCACCTCCAACCTGCGGTACTCCCAGATGGCGCCCCTGTCGATGTTCGAGGAGAAGAACACCGGCAACAACCTGCCCGCCCAGATCGAGCTCTACGCCGAGGCCGGCGACGCCTACAAGTTCATGTTCATCGCCAAGGGCGGCGGCTCGGCCAACAAGAGTTTCCTGTTCCAGGAGACCAAGGCGCTGCTCAACCCCGAGAGCCTCACCCGCTTCCTCGACGAGAAGTTGCGGTTGCTGGGCACCTCGGCCTGCCCGCCCTACCACCTGGCCGTGGTCATTGGCGGCACCTCGGCCGAATACAACCTGAAGACCGCCAAGTACGCCTCCACCCACTACCTCGACTCCCTACCCACCCACGGGTCCGACGCCGGGCACGCCTTCCGCGACCTCGAGTGGGAGCAGAACATCCTCGACCTCACCCGAGAGTTCGGCATCGGCGCCCAGTTCGGCGGAAAGTACTTCTGCCACGACGTCCGGGTCATCCGATTGCCCCGCCACGGTGCGTCGAACCCCGTCGGCATCGCCGTGTCGTGTTCGGCCGACCGCCAGGCTCTGGCCAAGATCACCGCCGAGGGAGTGTTCCTCGAGCAGCTGGAGACCGACCCGGCCCGTTTCCTGCCCGAGACCCAGGAGTCCGATCTCAGCTCCGACGTCGTCGACATCGACCTCAATCGCCCCATGGCCGACGTGCGAGCCGAGCTCAGCCGCCACCCGGTCAAAACCCGACTGTCGCTCACCGGCACGTTGGTCGTCGGTCGCGACATCGCCCACGCCAAGATCAAGGAGCGCCTCGACGCCGGTGAGGCCATGCCCGACTACATGCGTGATCACCCCATCTACTACGCGGGCCCGGCCAAGACCCCCGACGGGTACGCATCGGGGTCGTTCGGCCCCACCACCGCCGGTCGCATGGACAGCTACGTCGAACAGTTCCAGGCCGCCGGCGGGTCGATGGTGATGCTGGCCAAAGGAAACCGCAGCCGCCAGGTGGTCGACGCCTGCGCCACCCACGGTGGCTTCTACCTCGGATCGATCGGTGGCCCAGCCGCTCGACTGGCCAAGGACGCCATCCGCCACGTCGAAGTCCTCGAATACCCCGAGCTCGGCATGGAGGCCGTGTGGCGGATCGAGGTCGAGAACTTCCCCGCGTTCATCGTCGTCGACGACAAGGGCAACGACTTCTACGCCGACGTTTCCACCCCCGTCCACCTTCGGTAGGTACCCATGCATCGAGTCGTTCCGTTCCTGATCGCCCTGCTCGTGCTGGCCTCGTGCGGCTCCAGCTCCGACAGCGCCCAATCCGATGGATCGACCACCAGCGCAGCCGAGACCGCCCCCTCCACGGTCGCCACCCCCTCCACGACTGCAGCCGACGGCACCACCACGACGCCGCCGACCTCGACCGAGGCGCCGACGTCGACCGCCGTCGCCACCACGACCACCTCCACCCCAGCCTGTGGCACGGGCGGCGATCTCACCTTGCCCTCCCAGAACCGCACCCTCACCACGTCCAACGGCGTCGAGCGGACGTGGCTGCTGGCGCTGCCCACCGGTTACGAACACGGCACACCGGCCCCGGTGGTGTTCAACCTCCATGGCGCCGGTTCCAACGGCGCCGAGCAGTACGTGTACGGCAACTACATCGCTCAGGCCGAAGCCGAGGGGGCCATGCTCGTCATGCCCGAAGCCCTCGAGGTCAACGGTCGCCCGGCGTGGAATCCCGGCGAGATCGGCAGCGGTGAAGATCTCGACTTCGTCGCGGAGTTGATCGACGTGATTCGCAGCGAGTACTGCACCAGCTCGTTCTTCGCGACCGGCATGTCGAGTGGGGGTTTCATGACCTCGGCTCTCGCCTGCTGGGCCGATGGACCCTTCGAAGGCTTCGGGCCGGTGACGTTGGCCTTCTATGCGCCCGACGAATGTGGCGACGCTCCGTCGCAGCCCTTCATGTACTTCCACGGGACGGCCGACGACACCGTGCCCTTCGAGGGCAACGACCCCGGCCTCGACGCTGCGCCGGTCACTGCGCAGGAGTGGGCCGACCACAACGGTTGTGATCCCGAACCGGTGGAGGAACGGGTCAGCGACGAAGTCGTGCACTTCACCTGGGAGGGCTGCTCGGCCACCACCGAGTTCTACGTGGTGGAGGAGGGCGGCCACACCTGGCCCGGCGCCCTGGCCATCGAGAGCTTCGGACACACCACCGACGACATCTCGGCCAGCGACCTCATCTGGGACATGTTCTTCGGCTGATCACCGACCCGCGTCCGGGTCGACCCCTGGCGCCGACCGGGATCAGTCGGCAGCCACGTACCGCTCGGCCAGCGAATCGAGCACAGCCAGGCATTCCTCGGCGCATTCGTCGATGATCTCGGCCACCGGTCGCACCGCCTCGATACGACCGGCCACCTGGCCCCCCAGGGCCAACGCCGCATCCATGTCGCCGCCGAAGTACAAGTCCATGGCGTTGCCGAACTCGGCGAAGGCGTTGGACTCGTGGTCGAACCGGTACTGCTCGCTCTTGTTGGTGCGCATGGCCCGCAGGGCGGGTGACGTGTGGGCGTTCAGGAACACCGTGTCGGTCTCGGCCGCGTCGACGATGGTCTGTTTCCAGTTGTGGTGAATGGGCGACTCGGCCGCCGACACCATCCGGGTGCCCATCTGGATGCCCTCGGCGCCCAACGCGAACGCGGCCGCCATGGTGCGGCCGTCGAGCATGCCTCCGGCCGCAATGATGGGGACGTCGAACTTGGAGGCGATGAGCGGCAACAACACCATGGTGGACACCGGATCGGGGTTCTTGAAGCCACCACCCTCTCCCCCTTCGACCACCAGACCGTCGACCCCGGCGTCGACCGCTTTGCGAGCTCCTCGCAGGGTGGGCACCACGTGGAACACGGTCAACCCGGCCGCCTTCAGCGGCTCGGTGTACTTGGTGGGCGATCCGGCCGATGTGGTCACGAACGTGACCCCTTGATCCACGACGAAGGAGACGATGTCGGGGTCGCGCACGAAGGCCTGGGCGATGTTCACCCCGAAGGGTTTGTCGGTGAGGTCCCGCATCTTGGCGATCTCACCCTTCACCACGTCGAGCTCACCCGATGAGGTCTCGATGATGCCCAGGCCCCCCGCCTCGGACACCGCCGACGCCAACGGCGATCGGGCGATCCAGCCCATGGGTGCCTGCACGATGGGTATCTCGACACCCAACATCTCGGTGACGCGGTTGGAGAACATGGGCCGACCATAGGCCGGGGGGTGTGTCCTAGGGCCAGATGCCCCGTTGGTCGTA